>JAKSBV010000047.1 GCA_022360955.1 Bacillota bacterium | reverse complement strand
TCTGATATATTTTTATAAAATAATTTGTCTAAGTTAAATTAGATTCCAGTTTTCAGTCTCAGTCCCAGCCTCAGCCGTTCCTTGTTCCGGATTTCCTTCTCCATTTTTCCCTTTTTCTTTTATTTTTGTCGTTTAGTTTTTAAATGTTAATCATGAATAATATTTTAATCACTGAGAAACTGAGGAACTTATGTCCGGAGATTCAATTGTCATGTATTGAGTGTAATGTAGAGATCACTGAGAAGGACGATGATCTTTGGAAGATAATAGATAGAAGATGTGTAGATATGGAAGCTATCTTGCAGATAGAAGACATCAAAAATAATCCTACCATTGCTGCAGCACGTTTGGCATACAAGGCTTGTGGGAAAGACCCCGCGAGGTACCGGTTGTCAGCAGAAGCATTGCTACGTAGAGTAGTCTCAGGAAAAGGTCTGTATCAGATTAACTCTGTAGTTGATTTATTAAACTTTGTTTCAATCTCAACCGGGTTTTCAATAGGTGGTTATGATGCTGATAAAATTGAAGGTTCAGTTAAAATGGGGGTTGGTGAGAAAGATGAACCATATACTGGCTTGGGCAGAGGTGAGCTGAATATTGAGGGCATGCCTGTTTTTAGAGATGATAAAGGAGCTTTTGGAACTTCAACTTCTGATTCAGAACGAACAGGAGTGACATTTTCAACTAAGCGCTTTTTGATGGTTATTGTTTCTTATGGTGGCGATGAAGGCTTGGAAGAAGCTACAGAACTGGCTACTGAATGTTTGAGGCAGTATGCTTCAGCTGATCAGTTTGAGTTTGAGGCAATCAAACAATAATACAAAGACAACTTTACAATGAAATATATTTGCAGATTTCTAATGAAGCTTTGGGGGTGGAAAGCTGTCAATGGCATTATGCCCCATAAAAAAGCGATTATTATTGGTGTGCCTCATACCAGTGCATGGGATTTTGTAATTTCATATTTATACTATACTTCCGTTGGTGGAGTTGCCAATATTGTTATTAAAAAGGAATTTTTCTTTTGGCCTTTAGGTTATTTCCTGAAAAAAATGGGAGCAATTCCAATTGACCGTTCCAAAGGAGTATCAGTCGTTAAGCAAATTGTCAATGAAATGAATAGTCGTGATTTTATGCACCTTGCGATTACACCGGAAGGAACAAGGAAACTAAACAAACGCTGGAAAGCTGGTTTCCATACCATTGCACAAGCTACAGGGGCAACCATCTATTTAGGCTTTTTTGATTTTGGAAGAAAACAAATCGGCTGGATAGAAACTATGGAATTGACTGATGACCCACAAGCTGACATAAAAAGAATGAAAACTTACTATCGTGATCGGGGAGTTATTGGCAAACATCCTGAGTTTTTTACAGCAGAAGAATAGAGTCAGGATTTACCAATTACTAATGACCAGTTTTCAGTCTCGGTCTCAGTCACAGTTTCTTTG
>JAKSBV010000099.1 GCA_022360955.1 Bacillota bacterium | reverse complement strand
CTAACCTCCACCTTCACCCCAACCACATTCCCGCCCTCATCATAGGCATAGGTCTTGAGAATCGTCTTATACCCCTTGCACACAGTTTCGGTCTTGACGTTCCCATCGCCGTCGTAGGTATAGGAGGTCTGCTTGATCACGTTGCCGTCATAGGTCACCGTCTCGTCCTTAACGTTATGGGCCGCATCATAGGTATACGCCACGGTGTGGCTGTAGCAATCTTCCCATCCGTCCGTATTGGCCGCCAAAGCTTCCAGGACACTGGTGCCGGCAGGAAAATCCTCGTGAAAGCATACCGTTTTGTTATCCACTTCCGTATAATCGGAAGGTTTTACCTTCCTGCCGTCTATGAACAGCAAGAGGTTGCCGCTTCCCACCGCATAGCTGATTGTCTCGAATCGGACCGTACGTTGGGTGACATCGGTCACGGACTGCTTCTCATAGGAGAACAGCACCCCTATATTCTGAGCGGTATAGGGAATAACGAATGCTTCCCACCCATTGATCCCCCTTTTATAAAACTTCCGGTTCGCAATAACGAAAACCAATTGATTGAGGATGGGATGTTTGATGCGGGCCAGCTCGGCATAATCGGCAACAATTTTCAGGTCTCCCATGTTAACCTCGCTGGGACGGTAGCGAACGGAAATGACATCCCCTTTTCGAAGGGGCATTGCCCCATCGATGCAGGCTATGGAGGTAGGCGTTTTCTCCATATAGGTATCCAGCTGCAGCAGGACACCGTTGCGGAAAACATCAATCATATGCAGGCCCTGTATATAGGGGACCGCACCGGGTTCACCGCTCCAGTCAATATCCGTCTGTCCGTCTTGTCCCACAATGATATCCACACCGTACAGGGCGGCAGCATTACCGCTTCCGTCCATCCATTTCAATGCCAACTAGACCACCTCCAAATAAAACAGACATTCGGTCTTTTTAAAATCATAATCAACGAAACCGGCATCGGGCGGTCTTTTCACCCTAAGCCAAAATGTCCGCTCCGCCCCTCCGGGAATATGCAGTAAAATCTCATTTTCATAGGCACCGGCCTTTCCGTCATGATCTTCTGCCAGCATCGCCCAATCCTTAAAGGGGCTGTACGGGGCAATTCTCAGCACTGCCGCAACAGCCTCGTGCCGGTTATTGCGCACTTTGTACACACTTTTAATAGTGCCGTCCACCAGGTTTCCCAAGTGCCTTTCAACATCCGCCGCCAACGGAACGTCATCCTCGGTCAGCAAATCCACATCCAGGGTGCAGCAATATTCATCCCCGCCCCACGCCTCCACAAGCTTGTCCTGCACCACCGGATTGCCCTGCTCATCATATATTGCGATATCCCCGGTAAAGGGATAGGCGGCAAGGGCCAGCCTGCAATGCTCGGCAGTAATGGCTTCATCTGCGACAATAGAGCCATTCTGCCACACTTTTACCTTCCAGCCGGGCAGAACCGCATACAAGGTGATGTATTCCTTTTTATACACTTTAAGGCTGTACAGCTCATAGGGAGTGGTCCCTTTCACCGTAATCCCGATCTTATCCGCATGGCCGAACACAACATGGCCTTTATCCTCCCATACCTGTCCATCCTCGGAACCGTATCCATAATAGACTTCACCATGCTTCACCAGTTTCACATAGGGTACGACTGCCGTTTCACCCTGGGCATAGTACTCAAACAATGCTTGGCTTTGGGCACCCCTGTAGATGCTGATCCCCCCCACATCCGTCTCGTGCCGGGGAACGTACCCGTTATGCAGCTCAAAGACCAGATCGTGATAAGAAAAGGTATCCATATCAATCCTGCCGCTGTTAATGATCAGGCTTGCATCGGTAAAGTCAAGATTGGCATTCGACCGCAGCGGGGGGTGAACCGCACGGGTATTGCATTCATCGTATAGAACCAGTCCGTCGGCTACCTTCTTTACTGTCTTCACCTCGATCACCGCCCATTATTCATTCGGCAGCACTTCATAATCAATCGGCAGGTAAACCGTACACCTGACGTTGGAAGTGCCATATTCCGCAATCAGCTTTTTCAACGCCTCTCTAAACCGGTTATAGCTGGTGTATGTACTGTGCAAAAACCACGGATCGCTGGTATATTCACCCTCGGCATTGATCTTATCCGGGGCAATGGCCTGGGACCCGTCATTGTTGGTCCTCAATTTGACATAAACAGGGTCACCATGGTCATTGACACCCTTCTGAATAGAAATGGGCCCGGAGTGAAACACTTTATGCTCACCGTCCATATAATAGGGTCGTGCAAAAATGCAAAATACTTTTTGTAATAAATCAGCCATTATATCTTCTCCTCACTTTCAATCCCAAATATTAACTCTTCTTCACTTATACCATACTCTTGCTTCATCATCTTGCGGTCACAGAGCCGTCCCGCATACCCGTGCTTTTTACCCCTGATCCTGTTAATATAGCTCTTATCTTCGGAGTAAATATACATGCCGTCGGCCCCATAGGTTACAACCCGCTTACCCCACCGGCTCTCGAAATAGTTCACCATCCGGTCCCTTATGTCCTGCAATACGACCATGCCATTCAAGGACGTATCTTCCGCATACTTCTGCTTCTCCCCTTCGGCAAACCAGGCATACCATCGGAATAAATACCGGTACTCCTCCGGCACTTCCTGCTCCGGCTTCGCTTCGCCAAGCCATTCGGCAAGGGTTTTGAGCATATCGTCTATGGCTGTTACCGCCCTGCCGGCCGCATAATGGAATCGGGATACATACATCAACTGCTCGATAAACAATATAAAATCCAGCATGGCTTTAAAAGAAATTTTGGCTTCAACGGTCAGCAGCCGGTCGGTCTTCCCAATAGGATCAATATAGATTTTCCTATAGGCCGACGCCGCTCGGTGCATCACCTTGTCCAGCTCCGCACGCAGTACCCCTACGTCCCACGGACTGTCCGGGTCCGTTTGTCCCAACCCCTCCAGCTGCTGCTCGTAGAAATCCATCAGCAGCAATATCTCATGACGATCTTCCGCGGGCATTTGGACATTGCGTATCCACCTTGTCACTTCTTCCCTTAAGGTTGCAGCGGCTTGTGCAGCGGGCATCGCATGCCGTCGGAACAGCATTTCATCGCTAATATGCCGCACGATTCTTTGGAATCGGGCCACAACCGCCTTTCTTTGTTTCGCCTTTTTTAACAGGGACGGGTCTGCAGGATTGAGCCATATCTTATCAAAGACCTTGCCTGTCTTAAACCGCCACCGTTTATAGAATCGAAGTTGTCTGTACCGGTGCTTCATAGCCGAAGCGATATTGCACACACCCTTTGCCTTCGGTTTCTTTACCGCAATACGCGGATGGGTATGCCGGGGTACGGTTTTCCTCACCGGCTGCTGGGGATGGGTGTGCCGGGGTACGGTCTTCCTCACCGGCTGTTGGGGATGAATCTGTTCGGGACCAAAAGGCAGAATCGGTGTGTTGGTATTTTGGACTTGTTTCATGTCCTTGACAAGTCCCTCATGATTATCTCTGTCTGCCGCCTTTAAATATCCCTTCAAGGTATCTGCTTCGGGAGAATCTATGCCGCCGTACCCAAGAATTGATCCTTCCTTATGACAGGGTTCGGCCTCTACGCGCGGGATAGATGCAGCGGTTTGCACCGGTGCTTCCGTCCCTTTTCCGTTTTCCAAACGGTCATATACCTCATTACAGATTTCTTCAATGCTTACAAAGGGATAGGGGGATTTTCCTCCCTTACTTGTCCCACCGTGTACCGAGGCATGGATTCTGCCCCGCAGCAAATCCCCATTGACCCCTTCCAGCCTATGTCTGAAATAACTGAGATATTCACCGATGGACAGCAGCTCTCCGCACCTGCTGCCGAGCGGCCTTACAACAGGATAACGGGTACTGCCGATACCTCTGGGGCCTCTGCTCTCTATATTTCCCAAGGGCGATAGGCGCTTGCTTCGGCAGCGCCTTGCACCCACACGCGGCTCCATCCTTCCCGGCTTTCTAATGTCTATCCCCTGCCGCACCTCTACCCGCTTCCCTTCCCCTGCAGGAGCGATCGGTACGGAAGACGTCTCCGTATACAGCCCTCTCCCCAAGGGCATAACCCTATCGGGACGCCCCTCTCCCCCATGCATCTTGGGACTTCGTCCCCCGCCATGGGCAGGATCTGCACTTGTATGCTTTCTTCCGGCAATGGCGGTACGGAACGATAGCGCTTTATGCCTATGGGGGCGTACAGGACGGCGGAACTCAATCCCCGCCCATTTTACCTCCCTCGCCGGACAATCCTTGCGCCGGTGCACCGACTGACTGCGGTAAAAAAAGACCTCTTTTGCGTTGTCTCGATGAACCCCGTTGTACCGCCTCTCACCCGCTACTTCTTTGCCCGGGGCAGACACTATTTGCAGCTGCGGGGACCTTACGGCCTCATTCCCTGTCTCAGCCCGTTGATGGCCGGAAGGTTCCCGGGATTCATTTTGATTAACAGGCTCCAAAAACAGCAGGTCCAACGCTCCGATCTGACGGATTGACGCTGCATATTGATGCTTGTCCGGTTGTGCGGCAGTCGTCCCCTTTAACCGGATATGTTGCCGCTGCCGCTTCAAGCCCTCGGTTTCCCACTCCACCCTGCGCCAAACCTGCTTTGTATGAATATATTGGTTGAAGTCCTGCAAAAACTTCACAATACATGCCCGCACGTCCTCATTGGCAAACACATATTCCGGCCTGACCGTCCTGACCGCTGCCATACTCTCTCCCAATGCCTTTACAAAGGCGTCAACCGGAATCGTCAAACGGGCCGGCTGTTTCACCTCACCGGGCCGCCCGGCATCCTTCAGCGGGTCCGCATATCGGGAACCTTTTCCGGAATATGCTGCCGGTATATGACGGGAAGCAAGTATTTTATTGATAAACAAGGCCTTATCCATTGTCTTCCGATCTGCAAACTTAGCCGTATATTTGACCACTTCAAGCAGGTTGAATCCCCAAAAATAAAAGGGATATACCCCGGATGTCAGCGTATGAAAAACAAACCGGTAGGCCAGCGCGGTCGCCGCCTTAAACGAAAATCCATATCGCATAAACCAAAATCCTTTCCGGCTGAACAGTATAGAGAAAGATTACAGATCCGTCCTGATCGCAAAGCCGATCAGCACATCACCGGAGGTATTAAAGGGTGTATACGGGGCATTGATATTCAGGAAAATATAGGTTTGTTCTTCCCCCGAAATATACCGGTTGTATATCAACTCCGTCCCGTGTTCTTTTGCCACCCTCGGTACCGCCAGACAATGCTTGAGAATGCCTCTGTCGTTTTCATGGGCATCGGCAAGCACGATATCGGATACGGCGTGTTTGCCGGTATGCAGGCTCTGACCGTTAAAGGTCTTTTCTCTGAATTCGTAACCCCCGAACATCTGCACCTTATGGGCCTGGTAAGGGCGTCCGGTTTTGGACGCCGCCATTGTTACATCCGTCATGCCGGTGCCCGTATAATCGCCGTAGACTTTGGACAGTACCGGTTCGGTATAGGAACCGCCAAAACCTGCAAAATTGCCCGTCAAATCCGTTTCCAGCGCCCCTTCGATCTGTTCAATGCTGCCGAAATAGAAGGGGGCCGACAGCCAATCACTTACGGATAACCCCGGGTCACCCATCAACACCCCTGCGGCTGCATTTCTGTCGAAACTAATCCAGTACTCTATGGGCAGCCATGGCTTGGCAATGAGTTCGGAATTTGCCGTCTCTTTAAACCAGCTCAATTTACCCTCGGTACTGTAATGGTCGGCCGGAAAAGCATCGGTGTCCAGGTCATAGCCCTCCCCGATCTGCCAGTTTATAAAATGGTTATTGGCCACACCTGCGCCATAGGTCACCGGTTTTTCGATTCTGACAAAATACTCGGTGGTAATATCTACCTTTTTCTCATAGTCTGCTAAAATCCTCTTCCCTTCCAATGCGGGATTGACTTCTATTTCCCTGTCATTGAGCACCCTGTATTCCATAAGGTCCGGTACACCTGCCTCTTTTTTGAGGTACAAATAATACTTTTTATCCCTTACAAATACCCTCGTACCGCCCTTTGCAGCCATGGGCCCTTCCACGGTGATTTTTCCGGACGTAACGGTTTGCGGCTCTTTTTTAACCCACTGCTTTAAGATTTTGGGCTGCACCTTCAAGGTCGCCGCATCGGCGATAGCCTCCACACCTCCCACAGGATATACCAACGTCCAGTTATTCTCCGGTGTTAGAACATCCCCGGCAGTGAGCGCCCGGGCAAGGTCTTTCAAAACATTTTCCGCTGTTGTAAAACCATGTACATAAGCCATATTAAATCCCTCCTGTTATACGATTGGCAACGACACCTCGGATCCCCATTTCAATAGGATGTCCGTCCATCGTTCCCCCTGTGTTAAGATTCTTAAATACAAATTCAATACTTTTGCTGTGCTTTATAATCGAAGCAATCCCGATGACATTTACCCTGGCCAGCAGACCGTAATCCTGGTAATCCCGGACCGCTTCTTCGTAATCGGACGAAACCATACCATCGTCTCCGGTGATTGTCGCAACCGTCTCCTGTGTAAGCAAATTCACCACTTCCAACTCAAAACGCGCTATGGCGGAATCCAGGTTTACATAGTTCGGCTGATTGACGATCAGTGTACAGGTATCCTTTTCATCAAGCGTCTGCTCCAGCCCTTCCCAATAGAAATTCCAATTCAATTCGGAAGGGTACGCCAGTTGTTTGGAATCTATCAACGTGATGACTTCGTACAAAAGATACTTTTCCAGTCCCGACCGGTTGTGAAACTGGATGACGATCGGTGTTCCCGCTTCCACGACCTCATATACCTCGAGCAGCCTGTATTCGGACATCTCTTTGACATGGGAACCCCGGATCACATAGCGGGCTCCTACCAATACATCATAGGTATCTTCAATATTGTAGCTGGTAAAACAGATATGAATGCCCTTGAACTCACAATCGCAATCAGGTACGAATACCGCCTGATAAGTGTTCTGACTGGGTGTAACATGCAGCATACCGCCGGGCTGGTAATTATAATGTTTCAACGGATAATAGGGATGGGGCAGTTTGCGTACATCGTGGACCGTATTGACATCTTGGACCGTTTCCACATTGGTCACATTATCAAGCTGCCGGACCTCTTCTACCTGCGTCACGTTATCAACCTGCCGGACGTCTTCTACCTGCGTTACATGATCCACTCCAACCACGCGCTGCACTTCTTCTACATTTTCCACATTCGGCACATAACTAATTACAAAAGCGCCCATATTATCTCCCCTTCTTCTTTCCGTCAATGATTAAGGTCTCCGATGTCACACCGGCCAGCATTCTGCCATTATAGTTCAGACTCACCATCACCTGAAATAACACTTTTTCGTTATAAACAGGCTGGCTGCTGTTCAAATAGGGCTCGAAATCCACATAGGCGTAGATATCGTCTTGAATGCCATATTGATTGCGCAGCGCCAAGTTGTCCTCCGCCAGCTGCTTTTTCAAGGCTTCATCGGCAGTCCCCTCATACAGCCGTTTGTTTTCCGCATACTGCCAAAAATCTTCACTATCCATCCCCAACGGATTATTCACAAGACCGGCATCCTCCCGGAAGATCAGGCTGTCTTTCACCTGTGCCAGCTTCCCATTATTCCGGATCAGTGTGATCAGCTCATACAGCCTCTCGTTGTAATGGAGCTTCACACCGGTCAGCAATTTGGGATGAGCCGGATCAAGCCGCTGCAATTCCAATTCGTAATCGTGACTGTCCAAGGCTTTAAGGGCGTCATCATAGACCACCGTATTATGGTCCGCATTGACCACGCTATTGTATTGATTAGCCTGCCCGTTTACTGCCAGCTGTTCCGTTGCCACCATATTTCTAACTTCTTTTCTCACTATATCTACAATAGGAAAAATCATATATTCGTTATTTGCACCATGCATCACCCGGCAGCCTCCCAACATAAATCCAGAAAAGTCAAGTAGCCTTGTCCTGCCCCGTAGGTATCCCGTATGCCTTTGATCACATACTTTCCTTTTGCGGACGCATCACAGCTTTCGATGGCAACGGTATCAAACATCTCCAAATAAGGATTGCCCTCTATACACACCTGCAATGTTCTGCTCAACCGCTTTATATCTTCAAACATCTTACGGGCCACCATTTGTTTTTTGCCGAAATCATCGGCCCACGAAACCGATATCGCAGCAGTCCTGCGTTCTCCTTTCAGCTCCCGGCAGAGTTCTTCGTCAAAGAAATGCTCTGCCTGACCGGCGCCCTGCACGATCAGGTGGTTCTTGGCCCGGGAATAATCGATAGTTTTGAAGATGCTTACGATATTGTCCTCATCCCTGAATAGGGCCACCGCCTGACCGCCATATGCAACCGGGGCCGCCCGGTACGTGCCGTAATAGTCACATCGCTGCCAATAGCCGATATGCCGGCATAGATCCTCCAGCACATCTGCGGCACAGGAGCCTGCGGGTATTGTTTTGTTGCCGTCAATCGCATGAGGATTCCGCCATCCGCCGTCCACAGGAATGCTTTTGATCTGCTCCTCCCGGACAGTACCGTCCGCCTCTATCTTGACATACGTCCCTTCCTTCGCTTTCAACTCCGTGTAATAGGTCTCCTCTACCATAATATCCGGATAATGCAGATCATCCGCCGCCTGTCTCCAATTTGACATCCCCGCCTTGACGGCCAGGTCATGAATGACGGAAGAGGTCAACCACGCTGTTTGCCCATGGGCGTCCAGGGGCGGGTAGTGGATATCCTGATAGGTATAGTAGTTATTCAGCTTTTTCATCATATCGGAGCACTTGAGGGTGAGGGTTTTCCCTTCGCCGTCGATATCCACCGTGTCAATCAGCCCCGTAAACCGCCGCACCCTGTGCTGACCGTATCCGATATAAATCCGAATAGGGGTGTTTTCACACAACACACCCACAGGACTGCCGTCGGCATATTCGGTAAAAGGCGACTTGCCAAGTCCTCTTTGCGGAAAGTTTTGGGGGGCATAATCGGGCGCATAGAAGCCGTTTTCATTGGAAATCGTAAGGGTGGCTTCGGCGGAACGCAGCTCGTATTTATAGTCGATATCCAACTGCACAACGTTGTTCAATGTTAAGGTCCTGTCATAGAGAAACGCCCCTGTCTTTACCAGCAGGGTCTCCTTCACGGCGCCGGATATCTTTTCTGCCAGCTCCTTTTTGACAAAACCGGTCCGGATCTGGCCTTGATCATCGGGTACTTCGATTTCAAACCATTCACCGGTCTCCCCTATCAGGGCATACCGTTCTCCCCTGAACGCTTCACCCAGCATCGGAGCGTTCTCGTCGGCTTGGGTCATCATACGAACCTGTTCGGCCACAATCATCGCTTCATCGGATACAACCGTATCCCCCATGACAATGTCCGCCATTTTATCTTCAAGACCTTCCTTGTACAAATACTGGTACACATTAATCTCGTCTATCAGCACTTCGTCATATCCGTCTACCGACTTTTCCCGCTCCAGTTTCACCGCATGGGTCCCATCCAGCAGCGGAATGCTGAAATGGCGATAAACCCTATTGTCGTTATATTCGGTGATAGCGCCCACAAGGCTGTTATTGATATAAATATTGAACTTATTGCCGTCGGAAAGCCTGGCGGCATAACGGAAGGCAAGGGTACCCGCATTTAACACCTTCACATTGAAACGAATGGTATGGGCACCCATGTCACCGCCCTCGCAGCAAAGGACGTTGGCGCTTCCGTCCGTTTGTACCGTCCAGCGCCGGGCAACGTCCTGCTTATACATGGCTTCCGACGGCGGTGTATACAATGCAGCCGCTTCAAAATCATCGGTGAATACTTTTTCCACCACATAATCGGATACCGTCGGCCTGCTGTCTATTCGAAAGTAGCCGGCATCAATATATCCTTCCCGTCCGTCTGCCAGCCGGACCTCGTACCAATCATTCGCTTGCCCCAAGCACTCCAGACTGTTCCCCCGGTTGACCACAGCGATTTTGCCGCTTTCCGTGATTTGCGGTGACGGGTAAATGCTGACGGCCGTCCCGGTCACGATGCCGTAGATTTTATCCGCAAAGACCTGCCCCGTGTCCCGGTCCCTAACCTGCACATATTTTTCATATACATAGCCCGTATCCGCTCCTATCGTCATCTTATACCATTCGCCGGCTTTTGCCAGCACGGTACCCGTTGTACCGTTCACCAGCACCCTGATGACCGGGTGGCCTATAGAGCCCCCCTTTCTAAAATTCACATCATGTCCCGTAATGGTTCCTGTTCCGTCCAGGGGGATTACGGCCACAGGATAGATATGTTTGACCCCTTCAAGGTAAGAAACCGGATCTACGGATTCACCCAACAGGATTTTAGAGGACTTCTCCCTGATCTCAAAATGCAGATGAGGCCCTGTAGACCGGCCCGTACTGCCTACCTTCCCAATGATTTGCCCCTGTATCACCGGTTCGCCCACCGAAACACATATACTGTCCGGCAGCATATGAAAATATCTTGTCCGGATCATCCCGGCGTGCAGGATGTCCACCGCATAGCCCGCATTCCCGTTTACGCCGGCATAAATAACCTCTCCGTCGGCAGCTGCAGTAATCGGTGTTCCTGCTGTCTCTGCAATATCGATCCCGTGATGGTATTCGCTTTTTCCCCCAAGATGACGCCGCCCGAAAGGGCTAGAGATGCTCAACTGCTCATATATCTTCCCTTTGATAGGGCTGACAATCGTTCCGGCAGAGGTCAAATGGGTCGACTGTGCACCGGCTTTGACCACCGGAGAGATGCCGTCGGTCAAATACCTGATCCTGTCTATCTCCGAATACCGGTTAGGGACATATACATATTTGTCCACCTCAACCCTTATGCTGGGCCTTTTATGTTCTCCCAGTTTCAGCCTGTCCCCGAGGATGGCCTTCATTTCATCGCTGATATACTGCATATAACCACCTCACTTTATGCAAAGACTTCAATGCTCCAACCCCTGAATCGATTGATCAATGCGGCCGCTTCCGCCCTGGTCATACCGCCCTCCGGCTGTAAGATGTCCGGTTCAAAGCCTTCAAGCAGCCATCGGCCGTCCCTTAACTTGATCTCTTCTATATCTCTCACATGCTCCCACCACCAGGGTGTTTCCCCATTCAATATCTGCTGCACATCCGCAAACCGTGAGTCGGATTTATCACTCCGGTACAACGACTCCTGGGTCTTATCCTTAAAATCGATATCCGTATATTTCATCAGCAGCCTCAGCCTGAGCCTATTGAGAATCGTAATTACTTCTGCCGTTGTGATCACTACATCGGGAAAAAACCTGTTCGTATAGATAATGCTGTCGGAACTCGGTTTCAAAAATGCGTATTTGGTTTTGATACGGCCTTCCTTGTAAACCAGATACATCACTTCTATCAAAAATTGGTTCAGGGCATAGTGAACAAACAGCTTACCATAACGTACCGTATATTCATCTTCCCTCTTGATATCCTCAACCCTGTCAACCCTTTTAAGCTGTTTGCCGTTACACTTCACCGTTTCTGCCGTTAGGGCACGATGCAGGTCATAGACATAGGTCTCCCCCGCCTCTAAAGGGATGTCGTCGGACGGATTGACACCATCCGATACTACCCCCACCGGCCTTTCCCACACTTCTCCCCCCGGTCTGTCCCACTGTCCCAATTGATTGGGCCGCATTGCGGGAACGCCCGCGGAATAAAATCGTACGTCGGCACCGTAACGGACACCTCG
>JAKSBV010000045.1 GCA_022360955.1 Bacillota bacterium | reverse complement strand
GTAACCACCAGCTATACCCTTAGGGGAACAGGCAAGAATGGCTGCCAGTCCGAAAGCACTGTTACTGTTATCGTGGACCAGGGGCATACGGCGCCTACCGTGGGCCTGCCAGCAGGTTATGAGACCTGTAACGGGAGCATGGTACAGCTCAACCCCGTGGTTAGTGGCGGCAGTGGGGGCTACCAATACCTGTGGAGCACCGGTGGTACGCGCAGGTACCTGCAGGTAAGACCGGTAGAAAACACCACTTACTGGCTGGAGGTTACCGATGGGCAGGGCTGTACGGCCAGGGCCGAAACGATGGTCAAAGGTTCCATGTTTGAAGACTATCCCGTTAGCCTGGCCTCGGATAAAATCGATTTCGAAGAGTCTACCACCTTAACTGTGGCAGGTACCCTTCCCGGGGGAAAAGCAAAGCTGGAGCTCACCTACAAAGAAGGCTGGCGTACCCTTACGACCACTATAGGGACGGTAAATACCGATGGCGGGCCTGTTAGCTGGGAGGTGGCACGCGAAGGAAAATACAGGGTTACCCTTTCCAGGGGGCATTGCAGGTTTACCCTTAGTAAGCAGCCACAACTGGTTGTCCGTCCGGGCATAAAGCTCTCTGTTATAAGGAAAAGCCGGAGGAACAGCCATGGCGGGCAGAAGGTTTTTATAGCCGTAAGGTCCAATGTTAAAGAGTGGAGGGTGAAGGTCAGGCCCGGTCCTTACCTCCGGTCCAATAAACGGTCAGGTAGCGGGAACGATGAAATCAGGATAAGTACTTCCGGCCGCCAGGGAAAGGCACTTGAAGGTACGGTTACCGTTTACGGTGGCGGTGCTTCCACAAGCATTGGGCTAAACCCCTGATAATAAACAACCGCAAAGCCGGGTTAAGTTTAAAACTAACGGAGCTGCAATATGCAACACTATAAACCATACATTATGAAACAAACATCAACAAATATATACAAGACCACAATAGTATGCCTTTCGGCGCTTATACTTTTAATTTCCCCACCGGGCTTTTCACAGGCCCCCGGTAAACAGGGTGAAGGGAAAAAAGGGGTTGCCCCACTGCTTGTTGGCAGCTGGGCCCTTGATTTTGACAGGAGCATGCTTTATTCGGATACCGGATCTGCAGCCCGGTTCAACTCGAAAAAGGAGGGCGTGAAAACCCGAATACGGGACTCTTTTTCATCACGGAGCATGGTTTTCCATGACGATGGTGGCTATACCTTTTGGGTTGCACCGGGCAAGGCCATTACCGGCAGCTGGTCGCTTTCGGGAAACGGGCAGCTAATCCTGGTCCGGTTTGCCGATGGCAGGCAAATACAACATACGATCATGAAGATAAGCCCCTCTGAGCTGGTTTTTACCGTGGGCCGTACAAGCCCCGTTACCAGGCTGTTCAACGTGTGGGGGTTAACAAAGTTAAACCGGTAAAACCATGGACATGAAAAACAGATTATCAAACTATTTAGTTGGGGCGGGAACATTTTTTTCAAGGTTTACAACCAGCCCCCTTGCAGTTGTTTTTGCAAAACGGGCCTTTATCCTCCTGTTTGTTTTATTACTGGCAGGCCATGGCAGGCTTTCCGCCCAGTCCTGTTATATCAGTGGTATCAACCCCGGCAGCTACAGTTGTTCCGCCGGTGGTGACTTTTTTGTGGTCATGCTGTCAATTTCAGACCCGGATTTTTGTGAACCGTTTTTTTCCGGTGCCCCCTCATGGGCCGAACCGGTTTATATTGGTTCAGGGATACTGGATATTGTGGTAGGTGCCAATACGGGCCCCAAAAGGGCAGCATCGGTCACCATCCGTGTAGGGACCAGCACCCGCACGCTAACAGTTACCCAAGCCGCGGGGGGGGTGGCACCCGAACTAAGCTGTTCACCTGCCACCCTGAGGTTCCC
>JAKSBV010000213.1 GCA_022360955.1 Bacillota bacterium | reverse complement strand
TGCAGCAAAGTGGAAATCTTTTGGATGGCATGTCATGACTATCAACGGACATAATATTGAAGAGATATCCGATGCGATAGATAAGGCCAAGGAAGCAAAAGGTATACCTAGCATTATTATCGCAAAAACAGTGAAAGGAAAGGGCGTTTCCTTCATGGAAGGTAAAAATATTTGGCATGGCAAACCGATAGGGGATGAAGAATACAATCAAGCGATGGCAGAGTTAGGGGGTGCATCGAATGGGTAATAAAAAAGCAATACGAGATGTATATGGCGAGGTTTTGGTGGAAATAGGAGAAGAAAATAAAGAGGTAGTTGTTTTGGAAGCAGATGTGGGGAGTTCAAGCAAAAGCATATTATTTGGCAAAAGGTTTCCCGACAGATATTTCAATGTAGGGATTGCAGAAGCCAATATGGCTGCAATGGCAGCAGGGCTTGCCACTGCAAAGAAGATTCCTTTTGCCAATACCTTTGCCGCCTTTATGGTATTGCGGGCAGGAGATCCGGTCAGGAGCCTGATTGCATATACGAACCTGAATGTAAAACTGGCAGGCACCTATGCGGGACTTTCGGATTCCTACGATGGGGCGAGTCATCATGCCATAGCGGACATCGCCTTTATGAGGGCCTTACCCAACATGACGGTCATCTCTGTAGCCGATGCCGTTGAAACAGCGCTGGCAACCAGAGCGGCGGCAGCCTTTGAAGGGCCGGTATACTTAAGATTGAGCAGAGCGGTAGTCCCCACTATCTTTGACGATCGGTATAAATTTGAAATTGGAAAGGGGGTGCAATTAACCGAAGGGAATGATGTAAGCATTGTCGCTACAGGCTATATGGTCCATAAGGCATTGGAAGCGGCGGAGGTATTAAAATCAAGAGGTATCGAGGCGAGGGTGGTCAATATGCACACCATTAAGCCTATTGATAAAGAACTGCTTATAAAATGTGCGGGGGAAACGGGAGCGGTAGTAACTGCGGAAGAACATAATATATACGGCGGTCTAGGCAGTGCGGTAGCGGAAGTATTGGCAAAAGAGTATCCTGTGCCGATGGGATTTGTAGGTATAGAAGACAGGTTCACGGAATCGGGAGATTACGAACAGCTTCTGAAAAAATACGGCTTAAGTGCTGAAAACATTGTAAATCAAGTTGAACGTTTGATCATAAGAGCAGGACAGTAAAAATCATGC
>JAKSBV010000341.1 GCA_022360955.1 Bacillota bacterium | reverse complement strand
TTGCCAAATCAATTTCGGCTTGGAACGCATCGACCGCTGTCTGGGGGTAGAATCCTATTTCCGTGCCTACCCTTGCATCCGCCAACACTTTTTGCGCGTTTTGAACGGCCAATCTGAGGGACATCTTATTGACGGCCGACTCTTCCACCCTTATATCGTCCAAGTAGATAAAGCCGTTATTATTGTACATGTAATACTGGTGCACCTGCAAAGCCCCTACACTATCCGCAGGCGCTAAAAGCGGCTTATCCTTCAACGTATAGGTCTGATTGCCATGAATAATTATAGTGGATTGGGTATTATTCTTCGTATTGATCACAAAACCTATATGATATACGGTGTTTTTAGCTAATCCTGTGTCCAACGCATCTTCTAGAATCGGGCTGCCGCTCTCATCAAACCCTGTAACCAGGAATATCCTTTTATTCTGGCCGAAATACATACGGGATATAACGTTCTCGTTACTATCTTTGATCAGTATAGGTATATTGACGGCATTCCTGGAAGACCTTATGGCAAAGCTGACGATTACATCGTCTGCTGCCGTGGTGAACGTACGCCTCACATGCGGCTGGTTTTTTGCGTCCACCAGCTCTAATTGCAGGCAGTTATTTCCCTCCACATCCGCCACCGAGACTTGCCCCGTGGTGCCAATAGGTTCCCAGGTGGTTGAGGTTTCCAGCTTTTCCGACCAGCCTTCGGGGATCATCCCGTCATCAAAATGATCATTCACCAGTACAACCTCCCCGGTTGATGCATAGGCCTTTGGCCCCTCATTCCAAAGTAAGCCGGCCGGCAGAAGACCTAAAACCATCACAGCAGTTAAAATAATTGAGACTGTCTTTTTCATATCTCTCCTCCAATCTTTTTGAATGCTCTTTTAAATGCTAAACACTTTCACATTTTGTGTTTGAAGACCTGAACATTCCGCTTATATCCACTCTTTTAAATATCCTCGCCTCGCATTGAACAACAAGATCTTCTTCACACATATTTTTTTCCCATCGCCATGCAATCTCCCGTATTTTATGCGAACATGGTGAGGGTTACATTGGTCGGCATACCAACCGCCGTATATAAACATCGTATTACCATTCAATCTTCATTAGCAAAAGGCCAGTGACCCATCACCGGCTTTTTGCTCGGATATGCTTTTAATGGCTCTTTGGTGTCCCTGTAATGTTCACGCCCGGGGATGTGTTGGCATATCGGTCCACCGTCTTTAGTGTAAGGGTGTATTCCACACCGTTTGTAAGTCCTGTAAGCAATACCGTCTGTGTTCCCTTTGCCACTTCCGCAACCTTCTGTACCCCATCGAATATCTTAACGGATGCAAAATCGCCATCCGAAGGGTCACTCCAATTGATCCTGAGACTGCCGTTGCTCTCTATGACCGATATATCCGTTACTTCACCGGGTACGGAGGTTTCGTTTAATACCGATGCAACATTTGAATAATAAAAACTCGTGCCGTTTTCATTTTTCGTCACAACCGTATAGTAATATTCTCCAGGCTCCGGCAAAGTATCCGTATAGGCGGTATCGGACACATCGCTTGCC
>JAKSBV010000232.1 GCA_022360955.1 Bacillota bacterium | reverse complement strand
TTACCTGAAAAGATGTCACCATATGAGCAAGCACGATTAGGAAAGGTTTTAATGGACAGGATGGATGAACTGCTGGATGAATGTACTATTGCAAAAGTAAGACATAAACATTGTTGCAATATTCCTAAAAATCACGTTGCAGAAATCAAGAGAATAAAAGAAAAAAATAACAACATTGATGAAATTATATTAGAATATTCAAAATTTCTTTCTCCAGGACATATTAAAAAACATGGTAATTCCCTTACTGTTTCATTTGGTTGGAGTAAATGCGTATGCGGGATGTTTCGTAAATTGGATACATATGAACTAATTTCAAAAACTTGGTGTGAATGTTGTAATGGGCATGTGAAAAAAACATTTAGTATGATTTGCGATAAAACAGTTACATCAAGTATCTTAGAAGCAGTTGCCTGTGGTGGAGATGACTGTGTCTTTCAAGTAAATATATGAGTAATCAGAACATTTATGATCATGAGGAATTTTTTACAGGTATTTTTCTTTGCGCGATAGGGATGATTGTTATATTGACCTGTTGGAACAGCCCGCAATAAGGAAGCTCAAAAACATAATCGCAGAGCTGGATATCTGCAAGGTTTATTGACTGGGCGGGATAACATAGAAGAAAGGGCGTTGTTTGGGTATTCGGAAGAACTAAACAAGCGATATAAGGAAAAATATTTTACTGCATATAATGCCAAGGCAGATTACGGGAAAAAATTAATGATTCAACAAATGAGATAATTATTAAAAAGTAAAAGAATAATTTATCCAAGGGAGTGTTAAATCATGAGAAATTTTGAGCGTTGCGAAAAATATTATAATACCTATAGAAAGTTTTTTGAAGAAAATAAAATGCTAGGACCAAATGCTATGTTTCTCATAGAAATACTATGTGAAAAAATAGATTTAAAGCCAGGTATGCGTATATTGGATATGGGTTGTGGTGCTGGTTTAACCTCAATATTTTTGGCAAAGGAATTTGGTGTAACTGTCTTTGCAAACGATCTATGGATTAAACCAACAGATAATTACAAACGATTTATTGAAATGGGTGTTGAGGATAAAGTTTTCCCTATACATGCCGAAGCACATAATCTTCCATATGCTAATGGTTTTTTTGATGCTGCAATAAGCATTGATTCATATCATTATTATGGTACGGATGAGACTTATTTTCCATGTTACTATGGAAAATTGGTGAAGCAAGGAGGGCAATTTGGGGTTATTGGCCCTGGTCTTACTCGGGAATTTAGTCATGGTTTGCCAGAAACAATGAAATCTCATTGGGATGCAGATATGTATACATTCCATAGTGCAAAATGGTGGCATGACATGTGGCAAAAAACTGGTTTAGTTGATGTAACATATTTTGGTGATGTTCCAGATGGAAAAGCACTTTGGCGGTTAACTGCGGATGATGAGCTTCTTGATGCAGATACAGAAGATTATTTGACCCTTATTTTAATGACAGCCGTGAAAAAGTAAAAGTGCGGTAAATGAAAAAATATGTATAATGATACAATACATACCGGATGAATAGAAATTCTGAAAGGGGAAGATGTCTTGAAATGAAGTTTTTTGCTACTTTGAGTTCGGCATTAGAATATTCAAAGCATGGTATGATTGAAGAATGGGTTCATCTGTTTTTAAATGATGAGGGAAATAACATTCCCTTTTCTGATGGCTTAAAATTAGAAAAGAGATATTTTATAGGACCGATTGAGATACCTCTTTCTATTCTTTCAAGGTGTTGCGGACCTGAAGAAAATATGAAATATGTTATTGAAAAAGATGGATTTTATGCAAGAGTTAACAGAATATATGAACGTTATAAAAGAGGGTGGGACATGCCGCCATTAATAGTAAACTATAATGACAGTGGTTTTGAATTAAATGATGGAAACCATAGATATGAGGCCCTAATAAAAAGTGATAAGGCAAGATATTATGTTATAATGTGGATAACCGGTAAAGAAATACTCGATGAATTTGTACAGAAATATAGTCAGTTCATATAGTCATTTAATGAATAATAAAGGACTGCCAATTACGAAAGAGCAGAGGGCACAAATTTTGAAATTCAACTAAACCTTCACAACTCAAATCAAAACGCAGCCAATGATTTTTACTATACTATTCTTGAAAGGTGGTGATAAGGTGTTTGAGTGGCACAAGACCATACAGGAGATGGTAAACATAATTGAGAAGCAGCTTGATTATAATTTTGATGAAGAAATAACATTGACCTCATTAGCAAAGGAACTTGGGTATTCAAAATTTCATATCACTAAACGCTTTAAAAGCCTTACAGGAATGACATTCAGAGAGTATTTAAGATTGAGAAGGCTTGCCTATAGTGTAATCGAGTTAAGAGATACCAATAACCGCATTATTGATGTTGCTGCAAAGTATGGATTTTGTTCCCAGCAGGCTTACACAAGGGCATTTAAGAACGCTTACGGTATTACACCGAATGAGTACCGGAGGAGAAAAATGCCTCTATTTCTACAGAACAAGCAAAACACCTTTGACCCATACTATTTAGGGATAGGGGAGAGCAGTATGAACAAATCTGAATTGCAGGAAGTTACTATTGAAGTATTAACACTGCCGGCACACAAGTTTTTACATGTGAGAAATATCAACGCAGCCAATTATTTTGGCTTTTGGGCGTTGCAGGAAAAAATCCCAGGTCAGGATTGCAGCACTATTTGCGGACTTCTGGACAGTATCAGCGGAAAACTGGGTAGTGTAACGGGAAAAATCGGGGAGTTTGATGGGCAGATCGGCGGTAACTTTTTTGATGAAACAGGGAGAAAAGGTTATGTTTATGGAATCCGTCTACCGGCGGATTATTGCGGTGAATTGCCAAAGCAGATGCTTTGTACAAATGTTCCCCAAAGGGAATATATTGTGTTTGCGCATCCCCCTTTTGACTATGAAAAAATCGGTGGTTCGGTTAATCAGGCAGTAAGTAGCGCTATAGATAATTATGATTTTGCTGCAGCAGGATATAAACATGACAAAACAGCAATCACTTATCAGGTTCATAACCCGGAACATATCGGATGCAGTATGTATGTGCCTGTTATTGGGAAGGGATTATGAAAAGAGAATTATTGGTTAATTTCTGGCTAACTACTGTAAAACAGCTTGCAAACTATGCTTTACAAGTCCAAGCTTACTGTATAATAATATCCTGAAACAGTGAGTGCGCATAACAGCTGAAGGCCTGAGCTGCATAGGGGCATGGAAGCTCTACACGTGGAAAGATACCCTGCGGAGTCACTTAATAAAGGTGATTCTGCGGGGTTTTGTATTTTAAGGATGAAGAAGAAATCATTCAAGATGGTGGACTATTCTATAATGGCGGATGCATTTGCTATAATAACAAAAAACTATACACTTTTTACCTGAAGAAGCAGTCATTAAAAGTATCGAGGTCATTATACTAATCATGAATAATAATGACAAAGTCTATCTTGCTTGTGGCAGTATGGACATGAGATGCTCTGTTGATAGATTGACAATAGAACTCAAAGGCAGTAATATAAAGGGTTTGGAGCGAAGATGTTTTGTTTTTCTATAGTTTTTTTGATGGAGTTTTGGTATACTATACCTATGAATAATATAACAAATTAACCAATATCCATAAAATGACTACAAATGGGCGCGTGGTGGAAAGTATTACCATTTGGATTTTATTGATACTTTTAGTACTTACTCAAAAATTCGAGATAACAGTGGGGGAAAACAAATGCAAAAAGAGATTTACACGAAAATTGAAAAATATATGCTTTCTTGTATGAATGACGGTGCACATGACAGTCAGCACATCTACCGTGTTTTATATTCAGCGCTGGATTTGGCAGATGAGTTTGTTGTAGATAAGGATGTTTTGATAGCGGCATCGTTGTTGCATGACATTGGACGTGACATGCAGTTTCAGAATCCTGAATGTGATCATGCGATTGTTGGTGCAAACATGGCCTATGATTTCTTAATAGGGATTGGCTGGGATGAGGATAAAGCCGTACATGTGAGAGATTGTATAGAAACCCATCGTTACAGAAGTAATAATTTGCCTGAAAGCATTGAAGCGAAAATCCTTTTTGATGCAGATAAGCTTGATGTAACCGGGACAATGGGCATAGCAAGGACGCTGATGTATAATGGAATAGTATCCCAACCGCTTTATTCAGTAGATGAAAATGGCAATTTGCCTGATGACGACATAGGTGAGGAATCTTCTTTTTTCAGGGAATATAACTGGAAGCTGAAAAAAGTATATGATAAGTTTTTTACCAGCCGGGCGAAAACACTTGCCGAAGGAAGGAGAAGAGCAAGTATTGACTTCTATGAAAGCATGTATAATGAGGTGGGTGATACTCATAAAAAAGGCATAATTTTGCTGGAAGAAGCTTTGGAAGCGAGGTAATCCGATGCCGGTGAATGCTTAATTTGACGCAATTAAATATTGAACTGGACATACTGTTGTCATGTTAACTATGCTATAATAAGCTTATTACATAAATTGGGAGGAATAAAAATGAATCAGGATATAATTAACAAAGCGGCTGAAATTATATGTAAAAACACTATGCATAACAGTGCTCAAAACGTTAGCACGTATTGTACAATAGCACTTATTGATTTGAATGGTTATCCAACGGTATCAACTATTAGCCCCTCTAAAGCGGACGGAATCAATTGGATTACTTTTTGTACAGGTCTTGGCAGCAATAAATCTAATCGTATAAATAGATGCAATCGTGCGGGTGTCTGTTTCTGTAATGACAAGTATAATATTACATTAGTTGGAACTATAGAAGTTTTAACTGATCCAACTATAAAAAATGAGATGTGGTATGAGGGACTTGAGAATCACTTCAAAGGGCCTGATGACCCGAATTATTGTGTCCTAATGTTTAAAACTGAGCGTTATAATCTTTTAGTTGATTGGAAAGAAGTAGAAGGAACAGTATAAGCCTAATATGAATGGTTTGGGTTCACTATATTCATGTATTCTATTTTTTCAAGGTGCAGTTATGGGGAATCCAACCGGCACTTTAAGCGAAAAAGCTATCGTTTAGTAATCCCTAATTTAGGCTATACCAGCATATAAAAAGAGGTACTATCATTGAGATAGTGCCTCTTGTCGTTTTTCCATATCGGTTTGGGTATGGTTCAGTAAGTTTCCCTATGAAACCGTTCCTTATACCGCGCTTTGTTTTTTTCGAAGATACGAATAAGTAAAAAATTATTATAACTAAAATGTATGTTGGTAAATATAACTAACTTTGATATTATATATAGTATATGCTGCGAAATACAGAAGCGAAAGGAATGGATATAATTATGACTCATAACGAAGTAATTAAGATCGGTGATATCTATTTGCTTTCTCAGATTTCAGAGTTATATGATTTGGAAGGTTATGAAATTACGCCAATTGAGGCGCATGAAAGAGGGCGTAATGTCGTTTATACCTGTGAGAAAGAGGGGGCCGACTCAAAAATACTTAGAATCGCCTTCTTAAATGACAGGAGCCGGGAAGATTTTATGGCCGAAGTTGAGTATATCAGGTATTTATTCGAGCATGGGGGAAGTGTCTCGAATGTAGTTAACTCCCGTAAGGGGAATCTCCTGGAAGAGATAAGGCATAGTAATCATACCTTTTTTGTCTGCCTGTTTAAAAAGGCCAGGGGGAAAATGCTTGTGGAAAATAATTACCGATACCGGGAAGGAGCTCCAATTACCGAATATTATTATAATTGCGGTAAAGTTCTAGGGAAACTGCACCAATTGTCAAAAGGCTATACTCCTGTCCATCGCCGGTATAGGTTTTTTGATAAATATAATGCCGAATATATCAACACACTGATTCCTGACTCGTTATCCCTGCTTAAGGAGAAGCTGGTAGAACTCCTTAAAACCTTAGAAGGATTGGACAGGGACCGTGAGTCTTTCGGTATGATCCATTTTGATTACAATGATGGTAACTATATGATAGAGTTTGCCACAGGGCAAATAACCGTATATGATTTTGATAATGCATGTTTTGGTTGGTATATGTATGATCTGGCAGACCTCTGGAAAAACGGAATGGGTTGGATACAATTCGAACCAGACGCCGGTAAACGCAGGAAGTTTATGGATGATTATTTTAAGATAGCCCTCGAGGGATATAAATCTGAGACCAGGATCAAAAATTCTATATTGGATAAATTATACTTATTTATCCAAGTAACACTCATGGAAAATATTGTTGATATATTCGAGGTAGCGCGGAACAACGACGAAGAGCCGGAGTGTGATGAGGAGCTGTCGTATCTTATAAAATGTTTGGAAGACGATATCCCGTATATGGGATTTTTCCATGAAATCTACTCGTGTGAAGAGCCCTTTGAGTATGAAAAACGAAATATTTAGTATTTTTGTAGTAGCTATATGCTGTTTAGCTATCAATTATATTTTTAGTCTTGAAAGTATTAAAACAATTGGAGAAATAGAAGGGCAGCAAATAAAAGAATTTGCTAAACGGAACTCACGTCTGCAGGGATCATTGAATAATGAAGGAATAAGGTAATACAACAAATAAAAAAGCATTTTCGATCTAGCGATTCAAAAAGAATGTGAAGCAGTTAATGCCTTTTTGGGCAAATGAAGTGAAAATGTAAGGAGGGTAGGACCGTGTTAAAAAAGAAATGGAAATATTCTGTTTTTGATAGCATTCGTATCTGCTTTATTGCGGCTCCTATCTTAACAAGTGTAATTTTT
>JAKSBV010000186.1 GCA_022360955.1 Bacillota bacterium | reverse complement strand
TAAAGTGGCTGTTGACTTTGTCAACAATCTGAGTGGCTGTTGATTTTTCAATAGCCACTTTAATTGTGTAACCGAAAACCCCCGGTTCTACCGGGGGTTCCAAAAAGCTTTAGCTATGAGCAAAAAAAACAACCTCCTTTTGATAAAATGAAGAAGGTTCGCCAACCAATTCAAAACAAAAGGAGGTATCCGAAATGGATAAAAACAGTTTAGCACATACCAAATGGAATTACAAATATCACATTGTATTTGCTCCCAAGTATAGAAGGCAAGTGATATATGGGAAAATAAAAAATGATATAGGAAGAATTTTAAGAAAGCTATGTGATCAAAAAGGGGTGGAGATATTAGAAGCAACTGCATGTGCAGATCATATACATATGGTACTTGCGATCCCACCAAAATATAGCATATCAAGTGTAATGGGATATTTAAAAGGGAAAAGTTCTTTAATGATATTTGATAGACATGCAAATTTAAAATATAAGTATGGAAACAGGCATTTTTGGTGTAGAGGATACTATGTGGACACAGTAGGACGCAATGAGAAAGCGATAAGAGAGTATGTAAAAAATCAATTACAAGAAGATATAGCAAATGATCAAATAAGTCTGAAAGAATATCTAGACCCGTTTACGGGTGAGCAAGTAAAACAAGGCAAGAAAAAATAGCAGAGCTGCTTTAGCAGCAGCCTGAGAATAAAAGCAGTTGGCGGACCATTCAAAGAGCCTTAAGGCTCCAGCGAGTAACATGCCCTTCTAGGGCTGAGCAAACTACCCGCTGAGCGGGTAGTTTTGATTGTTTGCACAGATATAGATCATAAACTAGTAAAGTTGGGAGTATAATCGTACGGGCGTGCCTTTTAGAGCCTCCAATTTTTTCGATCAAAAATGCAGGAAAGTTTATGCTGATGTCGAATAGATAATATATAGGGGTTTTGTTAATATTGTTGGAAAGATGGGTATAATAAGGGTAACGCACTGCAGCCTGTCAGTATATTTGAACAAAATAACAATGATGCTGCGTTTCTTGTCCAAATAGCAAAGGCCATTTTGAAGTGCGATATCTAACTTAACAAAACCAAAATCATATTTTCAAATGCAGGATGCAATATGTAATTTAGTTTTTGAAATATTGACAAAAGGAGATGGGATTATGAAATTCATTATCACCGGAAGAAAGATTGATGTTACAGACGGATTGAGAGAGAGGATTCACAAGAAACTAGGAAAGCTAAGTAAGTTTTTTGGAGAAGATGTAGAAATCCATGTGACGTTAGAAGTGGAAAAAGACAGACATAAGGTGGAAGTTACCATTCCTTTTAAAGGCATCATATACAGAGGTGAAGAAGAGAATCACGATATGTATAGTGCAATTGACAGAGTAGTAGATGTGATTGAACGGCAGATCAGAAAGCATAAGACCAGACTTGAGAAAAGATTGAAAGAAAATGCGTTTATAGGTGATACAGTCAATAACGGCAGGGGCTCCGACTCCCAATCCGAAGAAGAATTTAATGTTGTTAAAACCAAGAGATTTGCTATTAAACCTATGGATATTGAAGAAGCGATTCTTCAGATGAATTTGTTAGGACATCAGTTCTTTGTGTTTTCAAATGCGGATACCGAGGAAGTCAATGTGGTATATAAGCGAAGAGAAGGGGATTACGGTTTAATAGAACCGGAGTTTTAAAATATAGTAAACGCGAAAAAGAATTTACATGAACTGCGTTGCGTTTTTCGCGTTGGATGTACCAAGGTATACATTGCGCGATATAGAAAATCAAACCCATGTAAAATGTTTATCGTGAAATATATGGCTGATTGTGGATAGTGGGGAAGGGAGAGCATATGCGGCTTCATTTTTCCCACTATTCTTTTATATCTTTTAACGTGTGAACAATACGTTATTTTTTGTTAAAAAAAGTTGAAGCAAACCTCTCTTAATGATAAAATGATAGATATTTGGAAAAACTTTAAGTCGAAAGCAGGATTATATGTTTCGTGCTTAGTCCTTATGGTTCTACGTTTTTTGTCCAATAAATTCGATTTTAAAGTGCGATATCTATATAAAAAATATCGAGTGTGTTCAATATAGAGAGGAGATACGCTATGAAAAAGCTTTTAGAAAAGCTGATTGGCAGTTATAGTGATAGAGAAATTAAGCGCGTAAGGCCTATTGTAGATAAAATTGAAAGCCTTGAACCTGCTATGCAAGCCCTGAATGATGGGGCGTTAAAGGCCAAAACACAGGAATTTAAGGAACGATTATCTAAAGGTGAGACACTGGACGATATACTTCCGGAGGCTTTTGCGGTAGTGAGAGAAGCTTCTTGCAGAGTGCTGGGGATGCGTCATTTTCGCGTTCAGCTTCTGGGGGGAATCGTACTGCACCAAGGCAGAATCGCTGAAATGAAGACCGGTGAAGGTAAGACATTGGTAGCAACCTTGCCCACTTATCTTAATGCGCTGCAAGGAAAAGGTGTACATATTGTAACCGTCAATGACTATCTTGCCAAACGTGATAGTGAATGGATGGGCAAAATATATGCTTTTCTGGGATTATCCGTCGGACTCATTGTACATGGTTTGGATTCCGAGCAAAGGAAAGCAGCCTATAATGCGGATATTACTTACGGAACAAACAATGAGTTCGGATTTGATTATCTCAGGGACAATATGGTGATCTACAAAGAGGATATGGTCCAAAGAGGCCAGCATTATGCCATCATAGATGAGGTAGACAGCATTCTTGTTGATGAAGCCAGAACCCCTCTCATCATTTCAGGGGCCGGGGATAAATCTACGGATTTATATAAACGTGTGGACCAGTTTGTGAGAACATTAAAATATCAAAAGATTCTGGAATCGGATGATAAAAAGCATGATGATGACATTGATGCGGATTATATTGTAGATGAAAAAGCACATACGGCTACCCTTACCGGAAAAGGCATTAAAAAGGCGGAAAGATATTTCGGGTTGGAGAATCTTTCAGACCCTGAAAATATAACAGTTTCTCATCATATCAATCAGGCCGTTAAAGCCCATGGCATTATGAAAAGGGATAAGGATTATGTTGTGAAAGACGGAGAAGTAATTATCGTCGATGAATTTACGGGCAGGATGATGTTCGGGAGAAGATATAGTGACGGATTGCATCAGGCCATAGAAGCAAAAGAAGGGGTCAAAGTAGAACGTGAGAGTAAAACGCTGGCGACCATTACGTTCCAGAACTATTTTAGAATGTATAACAAGCTTGCCGGCATGACCGGTACGGCACAGACCGAGGAGGAAGAATTCCAGGCGATTTATAAATTAGACGTTATCGTTATTCCTACGAATAAGCCGCTGCAGAGAGGTGATATGCCCGATGCGGTGTATAAAAACGAACGTGGAAAATTCAATGCGGTTGTTGAGCATATCGTGGAGTGTCATGAGAAAGGACAGCCCGTATTGGTAGGTACCATCTCCATTGAAAGATCCGAGGATCTGAGCAAAATGCTGAAAAAAAGAGGTATTCCCCATGAAGTGCTCAATGCGAAATACCATGAAAAGGAAGCGGAGATTGTTGCACAAGCAGGAAAAAAAGGTGCGGTTACCATTGCCACCAATATGGCCGGAAGGGGAACAGATATTGTATTAGGCGGTAATCCCGAATTTATGGCAAAGAAAGAAATGAAAAAGAAAAGCTATAGCGATGAACTCATTGCAGAGGCGACTAGTTTTGGGGATACGGAGCAAAGTGACATTTTAGAAGCACGAAAGGTATTTCGGACATTGCACGATACCTTTAAGCAGGAGGCAAGCGCAGAACATAAAGAAGTCATTGAGGCAGGCGGTCTGGAAATTATAGGGACCGAACGCCATGAAAGCAGACGTATTGACAATCAGTTGAGAGGACGTTCAGGGCGGCAAGGTGATCCGGGAGCATCCCGATTTTATATTTCCCTTGAAGATGATTTAATGCGTTTATTCGGTTCCGAAAAAATTTCAGGTATCGTGGAAGCCTTAGGGCTGGAAGAAGATCAGCCGATTGAACATAAGATGCTTAGCAATGCCATAGAGACCGCGCAAAAAAGAGTGGAAGGCAGAAACTTTAATATACGAAAACATGTCCTGCAATATGATGATGTAATGAATCAACAAAGAGAGGTTATTTACAGTCAAAGGCAGAACGTATTGAATGGGGAAGACCTTAAAGCTTCTATTATCAAAATGGTTGAAGCTTTGATTGACCATATTCTTCAACTGTATACCACTGAAAGCCCTCATCCTGACGAATGGAATTTAGACGGATTAATAGAATATACGGAGGGTATATTCCTGCCTAAAGGCGCCTTAACCATTACAGAAGAGCAGAGGGAAGATTTAACAAGGCAAGAGTTGAGAGAAAAATTGCTAACGATTGCATTGGAACGGTATGAAGCCAAAGAACGGGAAATTGGTTCTGAGCATATGAGAGAGCTGGAACGAGTTGTGATGCTCAAGGTGGTTGACCAAAAGTGGATGGATCATATCGATAATATGGACCAGTTAAGACAGGGGATCGGATTAAGGGCATACGGCCAGCGTGATCCTGTGGTGGAATATAAATTTGAAGGGTTTGACATGTTCGAAGAGATGATCCGGCATATTCAGGAAGATACGGTGAAAATTATTTATCATACCCATGTCGAACACCTTCCTCAAAGAGAGAAAGTAGCGGAGCCTACGAGTGCCGTACATGGTGACGGTCCGCAGCAACCGGTTGTAAAAGGTCAAAAGGTAGGCAGAAACGAATCCTGTCCCTGCGGATCAGGGAAAAAGTACAAAAAATGCTGCGGGAAATAAAGCGATAATGTAGTATAAGTATGCATAAAAATACTGCACTTTAAATTTATAAATATAATTTTAAAGTTGGGTATCTATTAAAGAAATGGAGTGATAATGTGCTGGAATTTGAAGAATACAAGTATCAGTTGAAAGCAATGGAGCAAAATTTAAACGAAATGGGGGCTTCACTTTGACGTTGCTTCTATGAAGCAGGAGATAGGGTCATTAGAGGAACAATCTGCAGATCCGGATTTTTGGAGTGATATGGCAAATTCCCAGAAGGTACTGCAAAGAATAAAGGCCTTAAAGGAAAAAGTGCAGCGATTTGAAATGCTCACACAGGATTGGGAAGACTTGACCACTCTTGTGGAGTTAGGGATTCAAGAAAATGACGGTTCGGTCCTTGAAGAAGTAGAAAGCGGGTTTAGACAGTTAAAAGAAAATTTAGAAGCATTGAAATTAGAAACCCTGCTCAATGGACATTATGATAAAAATAATGCCATACTGACTTTACATCCCGGTGCCGGCGGAACAGAAGCACAGGATTGGGCAGAAATGCTTTTGCGTATGTATACCAGATGGGCAGAGCGAAGAGGCTTTAGTGTTAGAACGCTGGACTATCTTCCCGGAGATGAAGCAGGTGTCAAGAGTGTTACCATATTGATAGCAGGTGTTAATGCCTATGGGTATGCAAAATGTGAAAAAGGCATCCATCGTCTGGTAAGGATTTCTCCCTTTGATGCGTCCGGAAGAAGGCATACCTCTTTTGCATCCGTAGATGTAATGCCCGATATTGAGGATGATGTGGAAATAGATATCAACCCGGAAGAGCTGAAAATTGATACCTACCGTGCAGGAGGCGCAGGCGGCCAGCATGTTAATAAAACGGAATCGGCCGTAAGAATTACCCATATGCCTACAGGTATTGTTGTACAGTGTCAAAATGAAAGGTCCCAGCATCAGAATAAGGATACTGCTATGAAAATGCTGAAAGCTAAGTTGGTTGAAGTAAAGGAAAGAGAACAAAAAGAGAAAATAGAAGATATTAAAGGCGAACAAAAAGAGATTGCTTGGGGAAGCCAGATTAGGTCCTACGTTTTTCATCCGTACAATATGGTGAAAGACCACCGAACGAATCATGAAATGGGAAATGTAAATGCGGTAATGGACGGAGATCTCGACCCGTTTATTAATGCATACCTCAAAGCGGCAAGCTTAGGGCAACTTTAGAATAATGAAGAATTATGAATTAAGAATTTTACTGCGGACTGCGGTATTAAGACCCATATAAAATGTTTACCGTGCAATAGAGGGTTATATTATTAAAAAGCATTGATTTTTAATTCTAAATTCTTCATTCTTAATTCTTAATTAATAAAAAAGGGGGCTATCAAAATGGCAAATAGGCAATTGATTATTTTTAATTTAGGACAAGAAGAATTCGGTGTTGGCATTGAACAGTTAAAAGAAATCATTAGACCGCAAAAAATTGTTAGTGTACCCAATACTCCTGCATTTATAGAAGGGATTATTAATTTAAGAGGAGAGATTTATCCCATTTTTAATCTGCGAAAAAAGTTTGGGTTTCCTGATAAAGCTTTTGATGACAATACAAAGATCATCATTGTCAATGTGAATAACATGAAAGTAGGATTTGTAGTCGACGAGGTAAGTGAGATTATACGACTGGAAGAAGAAAATATTGAACAGGCGCCAAAGCTTGTGTCGGGTGTAAATAGAAAGTATATCAGCGGAGTAGGCAAGATTGAGGAAAGAATGGTGATCATCCTTGATTTGGATCTTGTGCTGCAGACAGACGAAAAGGAAGAACTTAGGAAAATGACAGGATAGCTCTAATGGTGAGTGATGAGGGTTGGAAATGCGGTGCTGATGGCCGCTAAGCCCTTGTATAATATAAGGTTGTCCGGATGATATTCTCTCACCTTAATGAAGCATTCGGCCATAGGGGTCAAAATACGGAAATAAAGAAAGAAGAAGCTAAAGAGATAAGGGGGTTTAAAAATGTTCCCATCTTAGCTTCTTTTTCTTTTTGAGATGTGATATAATATTTCATTGGGGATTAAAAGTATTTTCAGCATTTGATGTGAAAGGATAATAATAGATTCGTTTGGAATACACCGTTCGGCGTAAAAGGTGTTAAAATAAAGTGAAAATTGAGGTGGGCAAATGTTTGAGAAGCTTGATTTTATTGAAGAGAGATATGAAGAACTGAGCAACAAGATAAGTGACCCGGAAATAATTGCGCAGCAGGAGGCGTGGAGAAAATTTTGTAAAGAGCATTCGGATATGACACCCATTGTTAATAAATACAGGGAATATCGAAGCGTCAAAGATACTGCCGGTGAAGCAAAACAATTGTTAGATGAAAAACTGGATAAGGATTTCAGGGAAATGGTAGAGCTTGAATTGGAAGAGAGCAGAAAAAAAGCAGAAGAAATAGAAAATGACCTTAAAATATTACTGCTGCCTAAAGACCCCAATGATGAAAAGAATGTTATCGTGGAAATTCGTGGCGGAGCAGGGGGAGAGGAAGCGGCATTGTTTGCGGCAGATTTGTTGCGCATGTATTCAAGGTATGCCGAGAGGAACCGGTGGGCCGTAGAAATGATGAACTCTAATCCTACGGATATTGGCGGATATAAAGAAGTTTCTTTCATGATAGAAGGACAAGGGGCCTATAGCAGACTCAAATTTGAAAGCGGTGTGCACAGGGTACAGAGAATCCCTTCAACGGAATCCGGGGGAAGGATCCACACATCAACAGTAACCGTAGCTGTTTTGCCGGAAGTTGAAGAGGTAGAGGTGGATATTAACGCCAATGATTTAAGAATTGACGTATTCAGGGCCGGCGGACCGGGAGGACAATGCGTAAACACAACCGATTCGGCAGTACGTATTACCCATATGCCCACCGGGTTGGTCGTATCCTGCCAAGATGAAAAGTCCCAGCATAAGAATAAGGATAAGGCAATGAAAATTTTGCGTTCCAGATTATATGAAATCGTACAGCAGCAGCAGCACGCTGAGATTGCGGAGGCTCGAAAAAGCCAAGTGGGTACCGGGGATAGAAGCGAAAGAATTCGAACCTATAACTTTCCGCAAGGAAGGGTATCCGATCATCGTATCAATTTAACCCTTCACAAATTAGAAGCAGTCTTAGACGGGGATATTAATGAGATTATTGACGCTTTGATTACTACGGATCAAAGTGAAAAGCTTAAAAATACATTAGATTGAGGTGGTAGGAAGATGTATGTATTGTTTATTGTCCTTAATCAAGTGGAGCATCTGACCGATGTCTTGACCAAAATGAAAGACATGGGTTTAAGAGGGGCTACGGTTATAGAAAGCATGGGTTCAAAAAGGATGCTGGATAAAGATGTGCATAATATATCGTTTCTCAATAGTATTGTGAGATCTTTGGAAGGCAACCACAGGACCAATAAGACGATTTTTTCCGTGATAGAGCGAAAAGAACAGGTAGAGCGGGCAATGGATGAGATTGAGAAAATACTTGGAGGCGATATGAAAGGCCCCAATAAAGGCATTATGTTTGTACTTCCTGTTACGCATTTAAGGGGAGGCGAATTGGAAAGACACATTGAAAGCAGAGAAACAAAGAAGATCCTAAAGGAAGAATACGAAAGTGAGTATTATTAAGAAGTAGTATCTCATTCGACTTGCACTACGAAAAATCTACGGCAGTTTACCCCTAAGCCTATACGAAACGGGGTACGAAGATTCGGAATGAAAGCGAAAAGTCCTGAATGAGCGTTTGCATCTGAATCTAACAGAGGTGGGGAGGTATGTGGTGTGTATGCAATGTTTGCAGTTATTGGAGATACAAAGAAAGTAAAAAAGATAGTCAATATATTAAAAAAAATCGGCATTAAGGGAGCAACCATTATCGATACAATGGGAGGAGGGAGTTATTTCAACAGTTATTTATTGAATCGCCCTGTAATAGGTTCCGCATTGAGAGCGGTTAATGATACAAAAATTTATAACAAAACCATCCTATCTATTGTTTATTGTGAAAACCATCTTAATAAGGCGATGGACGCAATTGAAGAAACATTAGGCGGTAATATGAAGAAGGCTGGGACCGGTATTGTTTTTGCCGTGCCGGTTGAAGAGTTTAGAGGAGGGGCACTGGAACGATATTTACAAAAACAATGTGAAACGGGTGTCGGTGAAACACAGGAATATGCGAAAGAAAAAACAACGATGGCAAGGGATTCGCTATTGAATGATAAATAGAGGAGACCCTTGTTCTGTGGTACAATGCTTTTTGCCGAGGACTGCGTTAAGATTTTAAAAGAGAAAAAAGTCTTTAAAAGCTTGACGGAGGGTTCGGCATAGATAAAATGAGGGAATCAGGTGATATTTATGGAAGGAAGAGAAATATTATTACAGCTTGCTGCGATTTATGCTTTTGCAAGGCTGGGAGGATATATTTCTCGCAAGTTTCATCAGCCGGCCGTGCTGGGTGAAATGGTCATGGGAATTATAATCGGACCATCGGTTTTAAGGTTAGTTCAGATGAATGAAGTGCTGCATGTCTTTTCCGAACTAGGTGTGATATTATTAATGTTTATTGCCGGATTGGAAACCAATGTAAACGAATTAAAGGCTTCGGGGAAATCTTTTACCGTGATTGCCATAGGGGGCGTATTTGTGCCCTTCGTAATGGGATATCTTGCTTGCTTTGTCTTCGGCATAAAAAGCTTTACGGAGGCCGGGTTCATTGGTTTGGTACTTACGGCAACAAGTGTAAGTATAACAGTTCAAACCTTAAGAGAATTAAAGCAATTACGAAGCAAGCAAGGCACGGCGATCCTTGGTGCTGCTATTATAGATGATATCATGGGTATTATTATCCTAGCCCTGTTTTTGGGTATGACAACCGGAACAGGCAATATTTTGCCGACAGTGACACATATGGTTATATATTTTATTGTTGTATTTGTTTTAGGATTCGTCTTTCAACGGATTATTAATAATTTCGGATACACGGTGAATCTTTCCGGAAGTATGACGATTATCGGATTAATCCTGTGTTTAATATTGGCCTATTTTGCAGAGAAGGCGGAAATCGCAGCTATTACGGGTGCCTATTTTGCCGGTGTCATACTTTCGACTACTTCTTACAGGTCCAAAATTACCAACAATGTTGAAATTGCGGCGTCCCTAGTATTTACGCCTATTTTCTTTGTGGGCATCGGGATGAATACGGAAATTAATCAGTTTGATTGGTCGAGTATTCTTTTAGCGGTTGTGATCCTTATTGCAGCTATTACATCGAAGATTATCGGCAGCGGATTCGGGGCTAAGTTAATGGGTTTTTCCTATAAGCGTGCCCTGCAGATCGGTATGGGCATGGCGCCGAGAGGAGAGGTTGCCTTAATTGTAGTAACAATTGGGTTAAAACAAGGTGTTATAACACCGGATTTATTTTCCGTAATGGTGCTGGTCATAATACTTACCGCATTATTGACACCGCCGTTGCTGAAGTGGACGTTTAAAGGGGAAGCATCGGTTGACGATGTTTTTGAAAAACAATATGAAGAAGAGGCGGATTCAGGAACTTAGAATTGCATTGGATAGTTCACGGAAAAATTATATAAATCTCTTAGGGTGTATTTAGTGTAGGTGAAGAACATTATGGAAACGACCTTATGTACCTAAAATTCATATAATAAATCTCTTGCGAGGTCTTGCAAGAGATTTATTATATAAGGGCCTTTTGATGTATAAGTGTTAATTGAACGCATAACGGCATGATTATAAATTTTTGAGCACTTCTTCAATATCAAATTCATCTATTTTTTCTTCCGGTTCTTCATCTGTCATGCAGGAGCGCGGAGGGATATCTTCCATAGAAGATATTTTTTTTTCATGAAGCGAATCATTGCCGGCCTGCTGTGCAAATTCCGTGTGAAAAGAAGGGTCCATGCCAATTTTATCCCAATCTACGGTATGCTCCAAACTAATATTGTCAATTAATGCGTCGATGTCAAAAGTTTCTTCCGAATCCTTTGAAATTTGGTGTTCCGGGTTCCCGGGCAGAGGCGGTATCGTATTTTTAAGTTCATTGAAATCTATTGTTTCATGATTCGCTTGGGCCGGCGGGCCGGCAGGTCGTATGTCATTATGATAGATCATTTGCGGCGGGATGTTTAAAATACGGTCGTCGTTATGCTCGGTTTTTGCTTTAAAAAAATGAAAAGCCTTATTGTCCCCGAGTATAATCAGGGCAGAGAATGCGATTGCTGCAGCAAACAGAATAAAGGTTGAGAAACCCAAATTCAGTGCTCTATATACAAAGGGAAAAGCCAATGTCAGCATAAAAACCCCTATACCCATGACAGATATTAAAATGAGAGAATGTCTGTCATGTACTTTTAAGTAATAGATCAGGCCTATTGACATTATTGCTGTCAAAAGTGATGAAATTACAACATACATCATCAGCATAAAACTTTTCCACTTCCAATCCCATATATTTTTTGTCGATGTTAGGGTGTTTCAAAGAAATAGAATGCATTGTAAGGCTCGGTGCTCGTTATCTTCATTGAACAATGTTGTCAAATTTTGTCCGTTTATTTCATTATACCCGTATAATGGGCTGTTGTAAATAGAGTGAAAATACTGCATCAGCAACACCTTCCATCTATAGGATTTGTGGCTTCCATATTTTTATCTTCTACGATCTTATGGTGGTGAATAGAATGTTAGAGGAGATGATGGAAGGGGTAGAGCAATGGACTATTTTTTGCGGGTCACAATCATGGGTTTGGGTACCGGTATTTTGGGAACGGGTATAGGGGCGGCAGCATCCTTTTTTATCCATAACAGAGGGAAACGTTTTATGAGCTTTATTTTGGAGTTTTCCGCAGGATTGATGATTGCTGTTGTGTGTTTCGATTTACTGCCGGAAGCTTTTAAATTAGCTCGTCTGGAATGGACGATTATAGGCATTATGATTGGTGTTGTGATTATCATATATTTAGATAATCTTATTAAAATCTATGGTTTTAAAAACCGCAGGAAAATCGGTCATAACCCATTATTAAAAACAGGCCTATTGATGGTGGTGGGCATGGCCTTGCATAATTTCCCCGAAGGCGTCGCTATTGGTTCGGGCTTTGAAGTCTCAGCCAGACTGGGTACCAAGTTGGCTTTTGTAATTGCTGTTCACAATATTCCTGAAGGACTGGCCATGGCCCTGCCTATGAAAGCCGGTGGGCTTGCAAATATTAAAATTCTATATTATACCCTTATGGCGGGCATACCTATGGGGATCGGCGCATTGATCGGCGCCTTATTAGGAGAGGTTTCACAGCAAGTCATTGCGATGTGTTTGGGATTTGCAGGTGGTGCGATGCTTTATATTGTATGCGGCGATTTGATTCCTGAATCCAAAAGTATTTATAAGGGCAGAATATCGACAATAGGAAATATATTGGGTATAATAATAGGTATAGTGCTTTCGGTGGGAACGCATTGACATAGTGGACAGCTGACAGTGTACAGGATACAGGTGATTTTTTATAGTCGAGAACTGAAAGCCTGGCAGTAAGTGGCTGTTTTCTATAAGTCCATAGTAACTATCAATCCATTAGTAAATTGACTAGTATGAGAATATTGTGAAGATAACTTTATAGAAAGGTCCTGAAACAGTTTTTTCTGTATGTTGCCAGCTAAAAGCCATAGACTAGCAAGGGGGCGCCCACTGTCCACTGTCAGCTGTCCACTGTACACTATATACGGGAGTGAAACGATTTGAAAATGAAAACACAAATACTAAAGATAAATCCCCAAAAACCTGAAGCAGATAAAATTGCATATGCTGCGCAAGTGCTTAGGGAAGGGGGAACGGTTGCCTTTCCTACCGAAACGGTATATGGGTTGGGTGCAGATGCACTGAATGAGACAGCGGTTAGGAAGATATTTGAAGCGAAGGGGAGACCCGCGGATAATCCGTTGATTGTGCATGTTTCTTCAATTTCAGCAGTGGACAAGCTGGTTGATGAAATACCGGAAGCTGCAAAGAAATTAATGGATGCGTATTGGCCGGGTCCGCTTACGATTGTAATGCAAAAGAAAAGCAGGGTGCCGGATGTTATTACGGCGGGTTTAAACACTGTTGCTGTCCGTATGCCCTCCCATCCCATCGCTTATAGACTTATCGAAGCAGCGGGTATTCCTGTTGCGGCGCCCAGTGCTAATATTTCAGGGAAGCCGAGTCCGACGGTAGGGCAGCATGTCATTGATGACTTGCTGGGAAGGGTTGATATGATTATCGACGGAGGTTCGGCCCAGGTGGGCTTGGAATCCACAGTTATAGATGTAACGGGAGAAAAACCGCTGCTGCTTCGGCCGGGAGGTATTACCCATACCCAATTGAAGCGTTTATTGGGAGCGGTTGATATAGATGCTGGTGTAACGGAAAAACTGAAAGAAAATATAGTCCCTCGCTCTCCCGGCATGAAATACAGCCATTATTCGCCAAAGGCTGAAGTTATTGTTGTGGAGGGCAAGCGTAAAAATGTCATTGCAAGGATTAATAGACTGGCCCAAGAGAATCAAAAGAGGGGTTTAAAAGTAGGTGTTCTGGCAATGAGTGATACAATAGCCTTATATAACGCCGATCGAGTTTTGACGGCCGGAGATGAAAACAGACCGGAGACGGTAGCAGCGAATCTTTTTTATTGCTTGCGCGCATTTGACGCGGCAGGTGTTGACATCATTTATGCCCAGTCCGTAGCAGACCGGGAGATCGGTATGGCAATCCGCAATAGGCTTCATAAAGCTGCCGGATACCAGATTATTTCAGCTGACGGTTAGCAGCATTTTGTTGTTATATAGATAACCCACACTAGAGATAGAAATGTAATGGTATAGATAGACCGGAGGTCAGAGGGCGGAGGTCGGAAAATGACTAAACAGGGGCGGGGAGTAAAATAGCAATGAGGTGTGGTACAATACTGGGGACATTCTCAACCCTCATCTCTCAGCCTTCAACTATTTCTGGCCTTGGAATACCGATTGCTGTAATACTATTATATTGCAGACTTTACAGTGCGATGTCTATATTTCGGCATAGGTTTAAAAGCTAACAATCCCAAACCATTATGGAGGTAAGTATGAAAAAAATACTCTTTATATGTACGGGCAATACGTGTCGGAGCAGTATGGCGGAAGGATTATTTAAAAAATTGTTGACAGAGTATGGGATAGATAATATTGAAGCGAGTTCGGCGGGCACATCGGTGTTTTTTCCCTCGTGTGCAAGTGATCACGCTATAAAAATCATGCGGGATCAGGGTATAGATTTATCCACCCATCAATCCAAACAAGTCACAAAGGAAATGGTTGAAAAGGCCAATCTTATATTCACCATGACGGTAAATCATAGGGAAAATGTAATACGCTTGTGCCCGCAAGCTGCAGATAGGGTATTTACGTTGAAAGAATTTGCCAATGAAGCGGAAAATAACAACGCTCTTGACATTGGCGATCCATTTGGGCTTCCGGAAGAGTATTACGAAGAATGCGCCCGTGAAATTTATTCTTTTCTTGAAAAAATGCTTGAGAAATTAATGAGGGATTATGAGGAATGGAAATTAAAATAATGCCAATGAAATTGGAAGACCTTGATAGAATCATGGAAATAGAACATCAAAGCTTTACAATACCGTGGTCCAGAACGTCTTTTGAAACGGAGATAACAAAGAATGGGAACGCTATTTATATTATTGCCTTGTTGGATAATGTAATCGTAGGATATGCGGGAATGTGGAAGATTCTTGACGAGGGACATATTACCAATATTGCCGTGCACCCCGACAATAGAAAGATGAAGGTAGGAAGCAACTTAGTAGAAGCGTTATATGCCATTGCACAAAAAAAGAATATCCGGCAGATAACACTGGAGGTCAGAGAAAGCAATGCTGCGGCTCGCAAGCTGTACGGCAAATTCGGGTTTACGGTGGCGGGGAGAAGAAAAAGGTATTATGCAGATAATAATGAAGATGCGTTGATTATGTGGCACGTTTTGAGGGAATAAAACATAAAATAGAGTTTGTTGTCTATTTATATTTTTCCATAAACTTTTTACATGGTTCATTGAAAAATGTGAAATCCTATACATGAATAACCCGGTGGGCACGATATACCTTATGCAGGCTTTTGATCGTGTTTGTTAAAGATAGTGCACTGCAGCCGTAATATATATTTGTATCAAACAGCGATGGTTCTGCGTTCTTTGTTCAAATACATATTAGATTTAAAGTGCGATATCAATATATATGAAGAGGGGGCAACTCGTGATGGAGAGAAAATTTTATGAATTATCGTCAGCACAACTTTTACAAGAGTGGAATGCGGAAGATTTTGATTTTGAAACAACAGACGATTTAGAGCCTTTCAGTGACGATATTATCGGACAGGAGAGGGCCGTTAAGGCTATGGAGTTCGGTGTGAAGATTAAAGTGCGCGGCTATAATATCTATATGTCGGGATTGACAGGGACAGGAAAAACCAGCTATGCGGAATCATATATTAAAAAGCTTGCTGCAAATGAGTTGATACCCGATGATTGGTGTTATGTATATAATTTTGATAAACCTACGCACCCGATTGTCGTCAATTTACCTGCCGGCAAAGGGAAAGCGTTTAAAAAGGACATGGAAGAATTTGTAGATATTATTAAAAATGAGATCCCCAAGGCCTTTAATAGTGATGACTATGAAAAAGAAAAAAAAGATATAGTGAGCGAATTTCAAAATAAGAGGAGTATCCTGCTCGAACAATTAAGCAAGGATGCGGAAAAAGAAGGCTTTAAAGTAAAAATAACAAATGCAGGTGTCTATTTTCTCCCCATTATTGACGGCAAATCCCTTACGGAAGAAGAATATGCGGAACTGGCAGAAACGGAGAAAGCAACGATCAGGCGCAAATCCGAACAACTGCAAATTGAAACGCTGGATATCATAAGAAAAATAAAAGAAGTGGAAAAAGAAGCAGAGGAAAAGATTAATGAGTGGAAACATAAAATTGCCTTATTTGCCGTAGGTATGCACATGAATGATTTGAGGGAGACCTATAATGACTATGATAAGGTATTGACGTACCTGGACAAGGTAAAGGCAGATATTCTTGAGAATTTGGATGATTTTATGGAAGATAGAGCGAATGAGGAACAACAGCACGTGTTGCTGCTGTCTTCTCTCACGGAAGATAGTGCCGGACCGGAAGATAAATATGAGGTCAATCTGCTTGTTGACAACAGTGAATTGCAAGGTGCACCGGTCATTGTAGATTTTAATCCTACTTATTATAATTTGGTAGGAAAGGTGGAGTACGAAAGTGAACGTGGCAGTATGTTTACCGACTATACCATGGTGAAACCGGGGTTATTGCACCAGGCAAACGGTGGTTATCTCATTCTCCAAGTCGATGATATTTTGCGTAATATTCATTCCTGGGAAGCTTTGAAGAGGGTGCTGAGAACAAAGAAGATTACTATTGAGAATTTACAAGAGCAGTTGGGATTGGTGGCTGTTTCAACGCTTCGTCCGGAACCTATACCCGTTGATATAAAAGTAATACTGGTCGGAAGCACCCATGTCTATCATTTATTGCTGCAATATGATGAAGAGTTTAAAAAATTGTTTAAAATCAAAGCGGATTTTGACGAAGAAATGGATAAGAATAGAGAGAATATCATAAAATTTGCCAGATTTATAGCTTCATTTTGTAAGAGAGAAGGCGCGCTGCCTTTTGACAAGACAGCAGTAGCCAAAATCATTGATTACAGCTCAAGGCTCATAGATGACAAAAACAAATTAACTACGCGTTTTAATGATATAGTAGAATTGCTGGCAGAAGCTTCTGCGTGGGCCGAAATAGACGGAAGGCAGTATGTAAGCGCCGGGTCTGTGAATAAAGCGATTGAGGAAAAGGAGTACAGGTCGAATAAATACGATAAGAAATTATTAAAACTGCTGGAAGAAGGCACCATTATGATCGATACAACCGGAAAAGTAGTGGGCCAAATCAACGGATTGTCCGTATTGGATCTGGGAGATTATTCTTTTGGCAAACCCTCTCGCATTACGGCCAATACGTACATCGGGAAGAGCGGTATTGTTAATATTGAGCGGGAAATTGAAATGAGCGGTACATCTCACAGCAAGGGCGTACTGATTCTTTCGGGATATATAGGACAGAAATATGCCCAAGATATACCGTTAGCGCTAACTGCCAGCCTTTGCTTCGAGCAATTGTACGGTGGTGTAGACGGGGATAGTGCGTCCAGCACCGAATTATATGCAATATTGTCTAGTTTGTCCAAACTGCCCATTAAACAGGGGATAGCAGTGACAGGGTCGGTAAACCAGAAAGGAGAAATACAGCCCATCGGCGGCGTCAATCAAAAAATCGAAGGATTTTTCGAATTATGTAAGCGCAGAGGCTTAACAGGAGATCAGGGGGTCATCATACCCCATCAGAATGTGAAGAATCTTGTATTGAAAAAAGAAGTTGTGGAAGCCGTCAAAGCAGGAGAATTTCATGTCTACCCTGTTAAGACAATCGATGAAGGCATTGAGATTCTAACAGGGGTGGAAGTGGGTAAAAAAGGAGAGGACGGATTGTATCCCGAAGGATCGATTAATGGGAGGGTATATCAAAAACTCAAGAGCTTTGCGGAGAGAGTAGCCGGTAAAGAAAAGGGGAAAACGGGTGATAAATGATGGAAAAGGATTGTCTGATATTGGGGATTGAAACGTCATGTGATGAAACTTCGGCTGCCGTTGTGAAAAATGGGAGAAAGGTTTTATCAAATGTGATTTCTTCTCAAGTTGACTTACACAAAAAATATGGGGGGGTTGTACCGGAGATCGCCTCAAGGAAGCATATGGAAAGTATTAATGCTGTTATTCAGGATGCCCTGGACAAAGCTGAAGTGACTTTTGATGATATTGACGGGATAGGTGTTACCTATGGGCCGGGACTGGTTGGTGCGTTACTGGTGGGTTTATCCACGGCGAAGGCTCTTGCCTTTGCCCTTGATAAACCGTTGATCGGGGTACATCATATTAAAGGACATATTGCTGCCAACTATTTGGAGCATCATGAGTTGGAGCCGCCCTTTGTATGCCTGATTGCTTCCGGAGGCCACAGCCATATTGTGCGTGTGCAGGATTACCGCAGCTTTGAGGTCCTCGGACAGACAAGGGATGATGCGGCAGGAGAAGCTTTTGACAAAGTAGCCAGAGTATTAGGGCTTGGTTATCCCGGCGGCCCTCTCATCGATAAACTTGCAAAAGAAGGAAATCGGGATGCGGTGTCTTTTCCCAGAGTGACTTTTGAAGACAACAGCTTAGACTTTAGTTTTAGCGGTGTTAAGACTTCCGTACTTAATTATCTTCATACGCTGGAGCAGAAAGGCGAAAAATATAGCAAAGCGGATATCGCCGCCAGCTTTCAACAGGCTGTAGTGGAAGTGCTTGTGGATAAAAGTGTTGTTGCCGCAAAAAGGGAAAAAGTCAATGCCATTGTGTTGG
>JAKSBV010000453.1 GCA_022360955.1 Bacillota bacterium | reverse complement strand
GCTGACAATATCCGAGGCCGCCAATAGTTCGTCTAATGCCGCATATTGCATTGCTGCGTTTTCCAGGGCCTTGTTGGGGTATTCGTCATAGGCCAGTACGTTCATGCCAAAGGCTTGGGCTATTGCCCCCACCGCTTGGCCGATCCTCCCGTATCCGATGAGCCCCATGGTTTTACCGCCCAATTCTATTAACGGGTAGTTCCAAAAGCAGAAATCCGAAGCATTCGTCCAAGCACCTTTTTTTACCTCTTCACTGTGTACCCATACATGATGGCACATTTCCAGCAATAGGGCAAAGGTCATTTGTGCTACCGCCGTTGTGCCGTATGTAGGAATGTTGGTGACCGGAATGCCTTTTTCTTTGGCTGCCTCTACGTCTACGACATTATACCCTGTTGCCAATACACCAACATATTTGATCTGGGGGGCCTTTTCAAAGGTATCTCTTGTAAGTGGTGTTTTGTTTGTATAAATAATTTCGGCGTCACCGATTCTTTGTAAGATTTCATCTTCCGCTGTGCGGTCATATACTGTTAACTCCCCAAGCTTTTCTAATCGTTCCCATGTCAAGTCTCCGGGATTCAGCGTATATCCGTCCAATACTACGATTTTCATATGCATTCCCCCTTTTTAGCTTTTATAACCGGGCCCACGCTTCATTGAGCGTCCTCTTTGCATTTGCTATGACAACTTCCGGGTCTTCGTCTGCCCACGGCTTGACTTCAAAACTAACCACCGGCGGGTTGTCCGCATTCAAGAATCCGATATCCATTAACACCTTCAGGAATTCGACCAATTCCGGCACATCGTTGGCACCGTTGGGGAATCCAAACCTGGGATGGGCATCTCCATATGCTTCACAGTCCGCATTTTTCACAACCGCATTCCCGATATGGGCATGCACCAGGTAGTCCTTAACGGGTAAAATGGCCTGTTCTGCCGTTTCTCTTAATAGGGGAAGATGGCTTAAGTCAACCATTAGTCCGAAGTTATCATATTCTTTGCAAACCTCTTCGGCAAATCTTTTGGCTAATGCCGCCGGCCCAATGAGACTCTTTTTGTCAATGTCATAGTCGAATATTTCCAATATGACTTTCAGGCTGCCTTTTGCTTTTGCATGGGCACACAATGCTTTGGTTGACGTGACCAGGGCCTGAAAGGCTTCTTCTTTTGTCGCCTCTTCATAATGGCCGCTTAGAAAAGCAAAGCCTTTTGCGCCTAATTCATAGGCCTCGTCAATCCCTTCTTTTAAAGTTGCAACAGCCTTTTGTCTTCCTGCTTCGTCCAGGTCATTGATGTTTAATCCCGTTGTAAGCAGCCTTGGCTGGGCGCCGTATCCTACCGTCATATGACTGGTATCCAGCAGCTTTTTCACCTGCTTTCTTGCATCGCCATCTTTTATCCAGCTGAGTTCAATCGCGTTAAAATAATCGTCCGCTGCGATCTTTTTAACCGTTTCCACAATCGGACCTTCTCCCTTAATTGTAGACGGATACGCCATAAAATGGATTAACCCGACTTTCATATACTTATACATCGATTCATTCATCTTTTAGTCACACCTCCTCATGTATTTGGCATTCCGCCATGATTTTTACGATCTTTTTCTTTTCATAATCTTCTTAACGCTATGCATGATATTTTCGACACTTAGCCCGTATTTTTTCAGAAGCTGTTCGTAATCTCCCGATTCCGTAAAGGTATCTTCTATGCCTACAACCTCCATGGGAACAGGGTATTCTTTTGATAATACCTCCGCTGCCGCACTTCCCAAACCACCGTATATATTATGTTCTTCAACCGTTACCACCGCTCCTGTTTCCCGGGCACATCTTATAAGCAGTTCTCTATCAATAGGCTTAATGGTGTGCATATTGACAACTCTCGCCCGGACACCATTGGCTTTCAGCCGCTCTGCCGCTTCTACTGCCTTTTGTACCATATATCCTGTCGCCGCAATCGTTACATCGTCACCCTGTGTTAACAGCACGCCTTTTCCGATTTCAAAATGATAATTTTCTTTGTTAAAGATGATAGGCACTTCTGCTCTGCTCAACCTTAAGTATACCGGTCCTTCAAAAGCTGCCGCTGCTCTGGTTGCCAGTTCTGTTTCAACGGCATCGGCTACAGAGATGACAGTCATATTGGGTAAGGCCCTCATAAAGGCTATGTCCGCTATGGCATGATGGCTTGCCCCATCGTAGGAATCCGAAAGTCCGGCATAGGTGCCTGCCAGTTTTACGTTTAGGTTTGTATAGGCAATCAAGCTCCTGACCGGGTCTCCTGCCCGCAATACCATAAATGCGGCAAAGGTATTGACAAAGGGAATCTTTCCTGCGGCGGCAAATCCTGCAGCCATTGCAGCCATATTGGCTTCTGCAATCCCTACATTGAAATATCTATCGGGATACTTTTTGCCGAACAATATACTTTTGCTTGAACTCCCTACATCTGCTTCCAGGGCAATGATGTTGTCATTTTCTTCGCCCAGCTTGGCCAAAACCTCCCCGTATGCATCTCTGATCGCTTTTTTATCAGCCATTTAGAGCACCCCCTAATTCCGCTAATGCCTGAGTGCACTCTGCATCTCCAATCGGTTTGCCATGCCAAGTATTCTTGCCCTCCATAAAAGAAATACCTTTACCTTTCACTGTTTTTGCAATGATAATGGTCGGTACGCCTTTGACGGTCTTTGCCCCATCGATTGCATCGGATATTTCTTCAATATTATGTCCGTTGATAGTCATGACATGCCAGCCAAAGGATTTCCACTTTGCTGCAATATCTCCCATCGGCATAATTTCATCGGTGGTTCCATCTAATTGTACACCATTATCATCAAGAATTGCAATCATGTTATCGACTTTAAATTTAGCCGCCGACATCGCCGCTTCCCAAATGATACCTTCCTGACTTTCCCCATCCCCTATCAGCACATAAGTAAAATAATCTTTTTGATCCAATTTTGCTGCCAGGGCCATTCCCAAAGCCGCAGGCAATCCCAAGCCCAGGGGACCGGTGGATAACTCTACGCCGCAGGTTTTTTTCGCACAGGGATGTCCTTGCAAATGGCTGTTTAATTGCCTCAGGGTCGCCATATCTTCTTTAGGAAAAAATCCTTTTTCCGCCAATGCCAGATACAGCATGGGGGCTGCATGGCCTTTTCCCAATACAAAACGGTCACGTTCTTCCCATTTTGCATTCTCAGGATCAATATTCATCTTCTCAAAATATAACGTCGTAATCATTTCTGTTGCCGATAACGATCCTCCCGGATGACCTGTTTGGATTTGATGTAATAACTCAATCAATGCGATTCTAAAATGCTTACACAAATCTTCAAGATATTGCTTTCTTTCCATCTTTATGCTCACAACATCATCTCGCCTTCTTTTTTTATAAAGGATTTTTGAAATTAATAGCCTTATTCCCCGATTGTTATCATAACCTTCATTACATCGCTCATATGATGATCAATATGTTCATAGGCTTCTTTAAACTGTTTTATATCAAAATAGTCACTAATCAATGCGGATGTATTGATTTGACCTGCTGCTATAAGACCTATCGCTTTCTCATAATCTTGTCTCACATACATCATGACACCAATCATATCAACTTCTCTTCTTTGCAGCCTAGGCATTTCAATCTCCACAGGTTCTTTGAAATTACCTACAATGACAATCTTAGAGGCACATCGCGAATGATGGATCGCCTGACGGATAGAGGCTTTAACCGCTGCACAATCAATAATGATATCTGCTCCGTTAGGGCCAAAATGTTCTGAAATTGCATCTCCCAAATCTCTATCCCTGGTATTGACACAATACTGAATATTACAGTTAGCAGCGATCGCCAATCTTTTTTGATTGATATCCGTAATCATCACTTTACCGGCTCCGGATGC
>JAKSBV010000260.1 GCA_022360955.1 Bacillota bacterium | reverse complement strand
GAAAATCGTTGATATAAATTTTATAAAAACGCTTCAGGATATTAAAGTTCTTTACCCCACCCCAATTACGTTCAAATAGTTTTGTATGATAAATCAACTGTTTCATTTTATCTTCTTTGGACTGCTCAGTAACTGTTTTACTAAAAAACCAAGGGTTATGAAATATGCCCCTGCCAATCATTACCCCATCAACACCATACTTGTGCGAATAGTCCACCGACTGGGCATAAGAAAGTACATCCCCATTACCAAGCATTAGTATTTCCGACTCCAGATTATCTCTGATTTTTACAGCTTTTGCAATTTCTTCCCAACTCGCTTCCCCATCTGACTGCTGTTTCTGAGTACGACCATGTAAGGTTATCGCAGCTGGCTTTGTTGCGATTACTTGCTCAATCCAACGCTCAGTTTCATGCTGACGAATTCCTGTTCTGGTTTTCACTGAAACAGGCAAATGTGTAGCTTCTTTAGTTGCTAAAATAATCTCTTGCGCCAATTGCGGTTGATCAATCAATGCACTGCACGAGCCTTGCTTTACTATATTTTTCACCGGGCAGCCCATGTTAATATCCAAACCATCAAAGTCGTACCCTGCAGTTATATCCTTTGCCACGTTATAGAAAACATCAGGCTTATTTCCCCAGATTTGGGCAACCAGGCAAATTCCCTTTTCCTTTAATAGTTGTCTTTCAGTTTCACTTACAATTAATCTTTCAGAAACACGTTTCCGTCCTACCGGATGGTTCATTCCATCAACCGCGGTAAATTCAGTAAATAAAACATGAAGACAGCCTTTATCAGAAATTCTGGCTACCAATTCCCTAAAAGAAGTATCTGTAACGTCTTCCATTGGTGCAAGGGCCATGATTGGCTTTTCTATTTTCTGCCAAAAGTTATCCATTGAAATGTGTGCTCAACCCTTTTTTGTGATCAATGCTTTTACGAAAACTTTTTCGGTTGCCAAATTTACGCTCGAAGGTTTTAACATGCAAATGCCTTTCTTCAGCTGGCATTAAAAGAATTGATTTACAATTATTACTGCAACACCCCTCGTATTTCGAGGCACACTCATTACATTGCAGAAACAGGATGTGGCATAAATCATTCGCACAATTCGTATGTGTGTCACACTTTTTGCCACATTGGTGGCAATGCGATATTACTTCTCCATTAATTGACTCTCCTAACCGATCATCAAATACAAAGTTTTTACCAATAAATTTAGACTCCAGATTCAACGACTTAATTTGCCGGGCATATTCCAGAATGCCTCCATGTAACTGATTGACATCCTTAAAACCACAGTGTTTGAAATAAGCACTGGCTTTTTCGCAACGTATTCCGCCAGTACAATAAAGTAACACTTTGCGATCTTTTTGATCTTCAAACTGATCAACCACCATTTCAATCTCTTCCCGGAAGGTATCAGCCTCAGGACAAACCGCACCCTTAAAGTGACCGATTTCACTTTCGTAGTGGTTCCTCATGTCTATTACCAATGTCTCAGGATCATCAACTAATTCATGAAATTCCAAAGCTGATAAATGATTCCCAACGTTGCTTACATCAAAAGAGTTATCATCAAGCCCATCAGCTACAATTTTAGGCCTTACTTTAATTGTTAATTTGTAAAAAGACTTTCCATCGTCTTCTACGGCATATTTAATTGGTGTACCTTTTAGGTAATTATCGGATTCTAAATCATTAAGAAATTGTTGAAGATTAAACTCAGGGACACTCATCTGTGCATTTATCCCTTCTTTGGCAATATAAATTCTTCCATAGCATTTTAATTCATTCCATTTTATAAAAAGCTCATCT
>JAKSBV010000322.1 GCA_022360955.1 Bacillota bacterium | reverse complement strand
TTTTTGCCCATGTTCCGTTTATTTTGCATTATTCATATATGATTTTAGCGGGATACAATCTGTTGGTATGTATGATTACACTTGTTTTGAGCAAAGGTATGTTTGAAAAGATGGAGATGCAGTAAAATATAGTTCGTTTATTTAGAAAAAAGGTACTTGACACAAGAGCCAAAACATGAGACGATATGACCAACAGTCGCATGACTGTTGGTCATAAAAGAATGTCATTTGTTTTGGGAGGCGACGGACATCATGCAAAAAGGAAAGAATGTGTTTCGAAACAATCCTATTTATTGGGCTGTTACGGTTTTATATGTCCTGGAAGTCAGAAGGTGGATCGGTATGGAACTGAATAGGAAATGAAAATAGAGGAGGGATGACAGCTTGCCAAAGGATACGTTTTTCAATTTACCGGAGGAAAAAAGAAATAGAATTATTGATGCGGCCATCACGGTTTTTTCAACAATACACTATAAGAAAGTGACCATAGACAGTATCGTAAACAGTGCTGAGATCCCTAAAGGGAGTTTTTATCAATATTTTGAGAATAAAGACGATTTATACAAATATATCATTAGTGGGATCGGAGATCGCAAAAAGAAGGCTTTAGACCAGATGGAGAAAATGAAAGAACAATTAAATTTTAGAGATTATGTCATTCAATTATTGGAAGAAGCCGAAAAATTCGAAAAGAAAGATTTAAAACTGGTAGCCCTAAAGGATAAATTCATAAACGAATGCTCACAGGAAATCAGAAAGGAAGTTTTAAAAAATGAGGTCCCCAAAAGCTATAAGCTGCTTGAAGAAGCAATTACCTCTTATATTGAAAAGGGTGAATTAAGAAAGGATCTCGATGTTAAGACTGCCGCGTATATGATCACCTCCTGTGTGATCGGTTTGGAGTATTATAACTTTAAGAAAGGGCAAACGATCCGCGACCTCATGGCGGAAATATTAGAAGTGTTAGTCAAAGGCATGAAATAAATCAAGGGAATTTTATAAGGAAAGGGTGGATCAATGATGACAAAGCAAGAATTTGCCAAGCGTGAAAAGTATTTAAAGTTAAATGATGAGGGAGATTTTGTTATTGATTATGATGACAATCTGGAAATTATTGACTTTCACACGCATATGTCGAATGTTGTACCGCTCAAGATAATAGATCCAAACCAAAAAGGAAACAAATTAAAGTACCCGACACTACCCAATATAGAAAATATGGACTTATCGGTACCCTATTGGACAAAAATCGACCCGGATGAAAAGAGAAAAGGATTGACTGCAATCGTCAAGTTTTCCTTGGAAGGCTATAGCATTCTTAAAGATATGGTTCGCGGAGGCACCTATGACAATTGTTTTAAGTCCCAAGAGGAAAATATGATTCAAACGAATGTAGTTCTTCCGATCAGTACGAAGAAATGTGACCGGTCCATGGAAGCCTTAAAAGCGGCTCAAGCGTATCCGGACCGATTGATTGCTTTTTGTTCGGTTCATCCCCATGACCCTGAAATGAAAGAAAAGGTATTTAAATATAAAGAACTTGGGGCAAAGGGGTTGAAGCTGAAAATAACCGATATGGAATTGAAAGATGATTTTAAACCGGTGGTCGAGTTGTTCAAGGCTTGTTATGAAGCAGAATTTCCGGTGCTCTTTCATACGGGCTCTTTAACGCATATAAAGCGCGAAAATGCATCCAATCTGATGTGGAAGTTATTGAACTCAACGAAGGTAGAGATTTTTGGAGAATTATTGAAAGAAGTGCCGAATGATTTTAAGTTTGTTTTTGGTCATAGCGGTATTGCAGAATATAAACTCGTTGCCGAGTATCTTAAGAAGTTTCCCGGCAGCTATGCTGAGTTGTCATGCCAATCGGCGGACAGCATTAAGTATTTGCTTGATCATGTCGGCCCGGAAAGATTGCTGTATGGATCGGATTGGCCGGCTCTGCCGCAGGCCATTACGCTTTCGAGGGTATTGATTGCAACGGAAGACAACGAAGAAGCGAGAAAGCATATTCTATATAAAAATGCGGAAAAACTGTTAAAGGACGCCTGAAGTTTCGTTGACGAATCCTATAATCTTATCTAACATTAAAAAATTAAAATGATGTAAATACAGCCCTGGGGCTGTTTTTTTTGTAAAAAGGGAGAAAAAGGATTGGAAAAGCAAAATGAAGCAATGGCATAATTGAGTTTTCTTTTGCCGTGCTAGGATCTCGAAATCTTATTG
>JAKSBV010000334.1 GCA_022360955.1 Bacillota bacterium | reverse complement strand
TCTTATTTAAATACATCTCATGTTTCGGTTCAACCAGTAAAATCAACAAATCAAATCCGTAATAACCTTTGCATCCTTTACAACTCAACAATTCCAAATATTTTTCCCAATCGCAAACAACCATTTAATCATATTCGCCTCACCATGTCCTGTATCCTTATTTTACAATACTTTTGCCCGGATGTCACTAAAAAACGGTTGGGAAAAATATTTTATCCTCGTTATTCTGAGATGGAATATTTTAAAAACAAGAACCCCGGAGCATTCGGAATGCTAAAGGTCACATTTCCTTTTTCATCAGCCTTACATGTCCATGTATCCTTTGTTAATAGATTAGTAAAGGATATATTCCGGTTTTTAAGGCTTTTGAGAGCAATTGCCGCATGCTCAGTTGTATTGTATAGCTCACGGAAAAGAGTAATATATCCATGGTCTTTTGTTGCTTCGCACCGGAAGCCTGTAATGCTTTTATCACAGGGTTTGTCACCAATCGGTGACACCCTGCCGGTTAATATTTCTTCTCGGACGCTTTTGTACGCATTGATTAACGGCTTGATCGTTTTTTTTGCTTCTTCCGACAAAAATTTTAACTCTTGAAAAAATATAGGGCTTGCCATAAGCGTAATAGCCACACAATAATCATGCGTATACTCACGGGCATTGCTAAAGCTGGAATCTACCCTATCAATATTCTGGTATGTGATCTGGAATTTGTTAAGCGGCAGCCAGCGGCTTAACTGCCATGCATCCCTTAAAACCAAACGCGGTGTGTACACAACCCTTTGAGGGAAGTCGGTCTTTCTGTTGGCAAGATAAATATTGCCAAACTCTCTGCCAAAGTAATATCCTACTCTGGGAGGATTCTCTGTGACATCCCAGTTGATTCTAATCCTTCCACCCGATGCATCGGTCAAATGACTTGCTTTCTCCATAAGCCCTTCTATTTTTTCATAACTGTCAAGCACGGCAAAATCTATTTTAAACAATCGAAAATCACCTTGCTTCATGTTTTCAATAAGCTCTTCATCCGGTATAGTCCATGCAGACCACAAACCCATGGTTACTCCCTTTGCGGCTGCATATTCGCGGATAGGCCTCCAGCCTTCGGGAAATCTTTCTTCCTGATCGGGCTGCCAGCGTACAGGACCTATCCATGTGTTCTCTTTTTTTCCGGTCTGCCACCCATCATCAATCTGTACCACATCAATACCCATTTCTTTTGCAATATCTATTTCTTTTATTATACTTTCTTGACGTGCTGCATCTCTCGCTCGATTTGAACCCCAAGTATTTGCCATAATATAGGTGTCTCTGCTGTTATCAAAGGGATATCTGACCCTGTCAAAGGCCTTTAATGCATCATTGGGTGACAATGCGCCACCCCATACGACAAACCAGCTTGCCCACCCGCCGCGCAGCTTCCATTCCTTGATATCCTCAGGTTTTAGTCCCCACCCGGTCACAGCAGCACCGTTTTCAACCTGAACAAATGCACCAGTATCATATCCCATTTGATTGGGGCATTTGTGCGATTCTTTTACCGTCATCCACCCTCCGGCATCAACATAATGGAGAAGGGCATTGGCCCAATCTGCCGTTTCGCCTGGCAGTACGGGTTCTTCTCTTAATATCTCAGTTTCATCCTTATTTCTGTTTTGGGTATCGTTATAGTAGCCGAATCCGGTCAATTTCCGGCCAACCATAGGCATAAATCCTGCCCTGGCACCGTTTGGTGCAGTGAATGACATGTCAGGGTTTCCTAATGCATAGAGTCTCGTCCATAAGCCCGGAGCATCAGGATAGAGCTTAATGTCCCATCGTATGGACAAATGCTTTTCTTTATATGCCCATCGCGCCCCCACTCTTAGACATTGTGATGTAAACCCGTCGGCTTCAACTGTTTCGGAAGCAACACCGGTTAAATGTCCGTTTTCCGGCTCAGAACCGTCAGGCAGCTGCCAATCACTAAAAGGTGCTTCTATATCATATTTTTTATCTATGAGCTTATTGACGAGGCTTTTGCTAAATGGTGCATCCTGTGTAAAAACCCAGCTGCGTTCGAAATATTGATTTCCCACTACCAACGTTTTCCCATCAAAACGCGCATAACAGTCCAAATAATTTCTTTCGAAAACCATAAAATCATCCTTTCAATATACCAAAAGCTGCTTTTCAAAATGCTCCGGCGACCCTTTGTCATGTCACCTAATCTTTATCTGTCACCGATCTATTTCAAACAAAATGATTATCTGTTCAGCGTATTAACTTCATCAATGATATCCTGGCCGCCGTTTTTGTAAAAAAACGCAACCCACTTATCAAATTCGTCGATTCCTACATTGCCGGTTACAATTTGCATTTTAATTTCGTCATAATATGTTTTTAATTCCCCAAATTTTTCGGCCTCGATTTTTCCCGTAAGTATTTTATCATTATATTGTACATAGGGTGCTACAGCCTTCATTGCATCATAATTAAGCATTCCTGCCTTTTCTTCAACATCAGCAATATGACCATAACTGGCCAAAAGCCTGTAGCTAAATCTGTACCTGTCATACTCGCCCTGCGGCGTATCATAATACTCCGTCAAAAAATTAAGCTTTTCGTCAAGTATACAATTAACCCCTATCTCACCACAATTCAATTTATCATTGTTAATATTTTTATATGGAAGGCTTTCATCCGAATCGAGCAGCCAATTTATTATTTTAACAGGAATTTCCGGGTATTCACATGTTGCCGAAACAACAAATCTTCCCCAAACAGGCAGCCCCGAAGGATACATCCTTTTTCCGTTAGGCCCTTTCAAAGGCTTCATGGGTACAATCTCCATTCCTTTTTCCTTCAATGCAGGGGCAATTCTTCGTCCGATTCCCCAAGAATAGAATTCGGTAAAGCCTATATTCCCTGAGGTTACCTTTTCCTCAACTTGTATATTAGTTTGTACAAGTGAATCCTTATCATATACTCCCGCACTATAGAGCTTATTAATGTACGCAAGTGCATCCTTCATTTCAGGCCTGATGATATCCGGAATTATTTTGCCGTCTACTTTCGACCAAAAGTTTTCATTGACATCATAGGCGCTGAACACCCACGCCATTAATCCCAAATTTTTACCGCTTGTATATCCAAAGGTATCATCTTTTCCATTTGCATCCGGATCTTCAAAGGTGAATTTTTTCATAACCTCAAATATTTCATTAAGCGTTTGCGGTACGGTAAGACCCATTTTATCCAACCAATCCTTTCTAACCTGCAAAGTTGTAGGGTTTTGCAAGGAGTTGGCCGGCGTCAGCAGACAATACTGTTTACCCTTATAGAAGGCATATTTTAAAGTCTGCTGTGTAAAATATTTTTTTTGGTTTGGGTAATGCTCTTTAACCACATCATCCAGCGGTTGGATTAGACCCTTTTCAGCCCAATTTACCAAATCAAGGTCATTGCATCCTAATAAATCAGGCATATCCCCTGTTGCTATTAAAATATTTTTCTTCTCATTCAAAGACGAGCTCGGCGTTATAATCCATTCTATCTCAACATCCGGAAATGCCTCTTTGTAAATATTGGTCCATTTGTTGTTATTTACATCAACATCTCCCGGAATAGGCCAGTTGGTACTATTTAAAATTGATATTTTCTTAACCTCATGCTTAGAATGATCTCCTTGGTTGTTTATGGTATCGCTTTCTGTTTTGTTTGCTGTAACTTGAGATTCTCCATTCGTTTTGGCAGTGTTATCCCCCCTACAGCCTGTCATCAACAGAAAAAGGGTAACCAATATCAGACATACGCCTACAATACATCGTCCTCTTTTCATCATAACCCTCCTATTTTTATTTATGATTTAACAGCACCTAATGTAACTCCTTTTATAAAAAACCTTTGAAAAAAAGGATACACAAGAACAATCGGGATGCTTGACAATGATAATACTGCCATCTTCAATGTTTCGGTTCCGGAATCTTCCGCATCAATCAAAGCGATGGTTTGCATATCTCCGGTTCCTGCTGCTGCCTCGGCCGCAAAAACCTTGAGTCTGACATAGGTCTGCATTACAAAATTCTGAGGCGATTGCGTAAATATTACTGCCTGCATAAATAAGTTGTAAAGGGCAACTGCATTAAAAATAGTTAAGGTTGCAATCAAAGGCTTTGACATAGGCAGTATGATTTTTATAAAAATCTGCATAAAGCTCGCCCCATCAACAAACGCTGCCTCTTCAACAGCACTTGGAAGCTGTTTAAAAAAGCTCATGGCCAGAATCATATGATAAACGGGCATGGAACCCATCAATATCAAAACCCAAAGCGTGTCGTACAAGCCTAGTTTATTGATAATAATAAATGTCGGAACAATTCCGCCGCCAAAAAACATTGTAAAGATAAATAAGAAGAATAGTATTTTTCTATACTTTAGTCTATCCTTTGAAAACGCGTATCCTGCCATAAGCGATACTACCAAACGAATAAAAGTTCCTACCAGCACTATATACAACGAATTTTTTAAGGATGTAAAGAATAACGGATCATTAAAGAGTTCAATGTATCCGCTCAATGTAAATCCTTTCGGCCATAAGTAGACATTGCCTCTCATAATTTCAGAATTGCCGCTGAAGGATTTTACGATAGCATTTAAAAACGGATAAAGCATGGATATGCATACGATTGTCAAAATAACACCATTGATTATGTCAAATAAGCCTGTTTTCTTTTTCATTTTCCTCATCCCTCACCATAAACTTCTTCCAAATTTTTTGCTTGCTTTGTTTGCAATCATCATAAGTACAAATCCGATAACTGACTGAAAAAGTCCAATTGCCGCTGAAAAGCTGTAGTTACCTTTTCCTAAGCCTCCACGGAATACATATGTACTGATTACATCACCCGTGGAGTATACATTGGGATTATAGAGAACGTAAATCTGTTCGAAGTTCGATCCCATAATGTGACCCATTCTAAGGATTAAAAGCACAAAAATTGTAGGCATAATTGAAGGCAGTGTAATATACCACATCTGCTGCCATCGATTTCCTCCGTCAATAATAGCGACCTCATATAATTCCGGATTTATACCGCTTATTGCAGCAATATATATGATGGAACCCCAGCCAACAGACTGCCATATTGCAGAGAAAACCAGTATCCATGGAAATGCTTTCGGCTCAATCATTAAAAACAACTCTGATTTTTGACCCGTTAATAGCTCGGATATCTTAGCGATTATGCCCTGATTGGGTGACAAAATATTGACAACAAACCCACCCACTATAACCCAGGATAAAAAATGCGGTAAATATGTAATGGTCTGAACCGTTCTCTTAATAAAGCTTTTCTTTATTTCATTTAATAGAAGTGCCAGAATGATCGGTGCCGGGAAGCCAAATACCAGATGCATAAGATTAATTCTTAACGTATTTCTAAATATTCTCCAAAAGAACATTGAGTTCCAAAGTCTTTGGAAGTATTTAAGGCCTACCCATTCACTTTCCATGATACCCAATAGAGGATGAAAATCTTTGAAAGCAATTGTTATTCCATAAATAGGCAAGTAATGAAAAAAGATTAGTATCATAAGGCCGGGAAGAATAAATAGGTATAAAACCTTTTGTTGCGAATAAAGATAATTTGACGTTTTACTCTTTTTTTGTTTTTTACCTGTTATCAATTAAATCTCATCTTCCTTTCTTTCAAAAATTAAGACCCTGTAAAAATGATATCAGGCTTTTTTATTAAAGTAAATATAAATGTCATGACATTATATTCAAATCTTTACTATTTGAGAAATCAGAATTTTACTTATCCCTTCATTCCTTTACTTTGAATGGTTCTCCCTGTACTCTTTTGGGGAACAGCCTTCTATTTTTTTGAATGTACGGTTAAAAGTTAAAGTCGAACCGAAGCCCACACTGCTGCCGATATTATATATTTGCATGTCTGATTCGATTAATAGCGTACATGCTTTTTCCACTCTCACTTTTGCAAGATAATCCTGAAATGACATGCTTGTCGCCCGTTTAAATATCCTGCTTAAATATGAATGATTAAGACCAACATGCCCTGCAACCATTTTGAGCCCAATGCTCTTATTATAGTACTGATGAATATATGCTATCGTGTTGTTAACGTTTCTATCAACAGCACTCATATTCTCTTTAACCTGCATCCATTTTTGCGCAATATCTTTCAGAACAATATTTAAAACGTTTTTTACTTCACTGTTAATCCGGCATTTAATCAGGTTTTGACAAAACTCAGCCAAATTGCTTTGGCAGTCAATACTGGTCATATTCTCAATATAGTCCATAATATTTACGATAATTTTGATATAATAGGCTTGCGCCTTATGATGATAGTCAAATTCTTTTTGGGCGTTGTCCATTATATTTTCAATAAAACTCTCCAGTTTTTCTTCATTATAGTCTTTTAACACACCGATAAACACATTTAAGGTGCTTTTATATTCTATTCTTTGATTGTGCTGATCCGGCAAATCAGTATAATAATGTATCTTTGATTTTTTATTAAGCATTCCTAATCGCAGGGCCTGTTGTGCTTGTGTATAGCCTTCCGATATATTGTTGAGCTCCCCTATATTCTGACTGATACTGATATGTGCCTCTGCATCAACATGATTGCCGGTACTTTGAATTAAACTTTCTACAAATGATTGAATAAACCCATCTGTTATATTTTTGTTTTGTGATATAATGACAGCAATCTCACCATTTTCTATACTGCATAATGCACCCTTAATATTTTTCTGTTCCAATTGGACATTAACCGCATTTTGTATCAACTCTTTTACTTTTTGCCAATTTCCCCATTCATTGATCGTTGAACCAAATTGATGTTCAATATAGATTAAAATGACAAGATATTCTTTACCCTTTATATCAATCTCATATTCCAAGGTTTTATTTTCAATGTTTTCATGAATTTGACCCTTTAACAAACTGTTTAAGAATCTTTCTCTAAATATAATCTTGTTTGCTTCGAGCTTTGCCTTCATTAGGTTTTTTGTACTGATTAAGCTTTTATATTCGCTTAACACAATTTGGAATTCACCTATTTTTGTATTTGTATAATCACCGGCATTCTCAGTGGATACTATTTTTAGCAGCTGTTCCAACGGTTTGTATAAAAACATGGTATACACCCATGCAATAATGATAAAGAGTATAGTAAAGGAAATCATGATAATATAATAGGTTGTTAGGATGCTTTCCAGATCTTGCGTTAAGACCTTTTTGGGGACTACAGATAGGTACGTAATATCCATATATGGGTCATGGACCTTATTTATAATCATTTTTTCACTGGTATTATCCGATTGTGTGTCCGAATCTTTCGTATCGGTGAGTTTATTAACGTCATCAGGATTTAACCGACTGCTCTCAATGACCGGCACGATACTATTGTCTATGATCATATATATATTTTTGTTATGGTCATTTAGCACCTGATTTGTTTTGCCGATAATTTCTGAAAACTGAACGTTAATAATGAGTGCAGCAGCCGCATCCTTCTCTCTTCCGACGGTTGGAATAATATAACTTAAACAGGCTCTGTCCTCTAAATAATTATTTCTGTACAAAACTTTAAAATACTGCTTTTTTTGAAACGCTTCCAACCATCCATTTTCAAAGCAACTAGCTGTTTCGCCAGCCTTCTCTGATATGATATCTCTTAAAAATGCATTTCCCCTCGTACTGACTGCTGTTACATAATCGAATTTTTGTGAGTACAGGTAGATAGAATCAATATACTCACTGCTTGACAAATAGGATGAAAGCTTATCAATTAATTTGTCATATCTTATAATATCATCGTAAAAAGCATAACTGCTAAAATACGACGTATCACTATCCGTTGCATAGCCGATAAGCGTTTTAAACTCCTGCATGATGCGTGAATTATTGAGCATAACACTGTTCAGATTCTCAATATTTTCCGCCTCATATTTTTTTACGATTTTATTAGTATAGTAATAAGATGATAAAAGATTTGCAATGGTTACAGGTATTATGCAGAACATAAGCAGGCCAAGTAAAAGACCATAGAAGAATTTTCGCTTTACTTTTATACCCAGATTCCTTATCCTGAACGAAGTTTTAAAGCTTAGCATATATGTAATCATCCTTTTTTAATACATCTTATGTTTCGGTTCAACCCTGTCTTGTCAGAGCAGGAGCATCCCGCTAACAGATTTAAATACATCCTATGTTTCGGTTCAACTCGGGGAGAATGTCTTGATGGGCCCTGGCGCGACTAATTTAAATACATCCTATGTTTCGGTTCAACTAAGTAATCCAAAAGCACCTCCAGCAATGCTCATTAATTTAAATACATCCTATGTTTCGGTTCAACTCGTTTAACGTATCGGCAACGGCATCCTCCCATTGATTTAAATACATCCTATGTTTCGGTTCAACGGCCATATATTTAATAGCGTCCTTTTTCGATTCTTCATTTAAATACATCCTATGTTTCGGTTCAACGGTACGGAAAAAGAATTAAAAGCAGTAGAATGTACATTTAAATACATCCTATGTTTCGGTTCAACAAACCGGATTGCATTCAAGAAACGTACAGATATCAAATTTAAATACATCCTATGTTTCGGTTCAACTATTGGTGTTGGACCAAAGGGCATGGCGGAGTTGCATTTAAATACATCCTATGTTTCGGTTCAACATGTATTTGTATTGTTACCAACATGTTCTTTAATTGATTTAAATACATCCTATGTTTCGGTTCAACGCAGGCAGATCACCGATGACTACACACTCACCATATTTAAATACATCCCATGTTTCGGTTCAACTTGGTTAATCAGGTGGCAATGCAAGGTTATTTAGGATTTAAATACATCCCATGTTTCGGTTCAACTATGTAATGCGTTGGATAAGACGCTTATATAAATTTATTTAAATACATCCCATGTTTCGGTTCAACCCACAGTAAAATCAACAAATCAAATCCGCAAT
>JAKSBV010000058.1 GCA_022360955.1 Bacillota bacterium | reverse complement strand
GGCATGTCAATTTTTTATGATGTTATATATATAAAAAAATGTCAAAATCTATGTATTTTTAATTGCAATGTTTTTATAATAAAATGCCTTCTTTTCAAACATTTTAACCATTGATGCAATATGGCTACTTGTAACAGGTATTTCAAACCTATTTATTATAAGCATTGCAAGTTCGGCCATAACCTTCTTGGCTCCAATATCATATAAGTCATCCGGAGCTCTTCCCATAGTGTCAGCTTTTCATAGGCAATGCGCCATCTACACATGCTTTTGCTTTATCTATATTAGATCCCACTTGAAGTACTCCCAAATAAATATTATGATATGATTATATCTTACATTAACATATTTTCTCCGAGTGTTTCATTGGTAATAATTGCTGCATTATAATTTACTGCATTTTGTTAGCGAAAAACGAGTTTTAAAAGGCGCTTGAGAGTAATACTCTAATAATAAAAGAAATATTTAAGACTTTGACCTGATATGATATACTATGATAGAGATTGGAGGTGGTTATATGTTCATACTGAAGAATAAAGACAGGGATGTTCTTACATTCACAAAGGAATTTGTTGAAGGTGAATACGTTGTAAAAATAATTGATATAATTGCGTCATGTTTGTTACCCGCTCTAGTGAAATTGGTTGAAGGAAAAGAAGATAGATATTTCAATATGTGGATAAAGAACCGAAGTATTTCTATTAATAGATATTATATAAAAGAGATACTTAGATCTCTAGGCTTTGATCGCTATGAACCGATAGACCTAGTTCTATATGCGAAAGGATTATCTTTGAATGATACTTATTGGATTCAAGACATGGATAACCCTTTAGTGTCATGGAAAGAAATAAATCTTTATGATAATGGTTTTAAAGACTCATTAGAATATGTAACTTTCTTCGGCCACTCTAAATCGTTAGGAGGTAAGCTTCAGAGTAGTGGTGAGTTAACACTGGGAGGGATGCTGCCTAAATGCTGGAGGAGAGAAGAAGAGGAAACATACTTATACAAGAGAGGTACGTCAGAATATGCAAATGCTGGAAGAGAACCTGTGATTGAAGCGTTAGCTTACAAGATTGGAAAGCTGCTAGGAATAGATGTCGTAGAACAACAGTTAATGCGCTATGAAGGGTATCTATGCACTAAGGCTAAAAACTTTACCACATCTTCGCTAAGCTTTGTTCCAGCATACGAATACTTGAAAGACTTGGAGCCGAAAATGTGGTCTCATGGTGCCATTTGTAGAAGATTAGGTGTAATTGATGAGTTGGACGATATGATTATATTTGACTATATTATAAATAATACAGATAGACATTTTTCTAACTTTGGGATGTTAGTTGATTCAGAAACTAATATACCGGTTAAATTCGCTCCACTTTTTGATCATGGATATAGTTTACTACACAATACAATGGATTCTGATTACCCCATTAAACAAGAGGAGTGGTACTCTAGGATAATAGGCCCATCCTCTAGAGAAAAAGCAAAGAGAGTATTTAACGTGAGACATAGAGAGGGAGTACACAATCTCTTAACCAATCTTGATACGTTATTTACAGGCGATTTTCTAAGGATGGTAAACAAAGAGAAGGTACTAATTTCCGAAGCTATGGTTCAAGAGATATTATTAATGCTTAAGTGGAGATGTATGGATTTACTAAATGGTTAATATATAAATAGCGATAAAGAACTGCCATTAAAGGACGAAGAAGGAAAGTAACTTGGGGCTGAACCATCTGACACACACGGTTTTGTGTGTCTGGGGTCTATCCCAGGCACTTTCCTGGATGGGCATGTCATTTCTTTTTCGCGTTCTATATATTTTACTCAAGCTTTTATAAACTGGCATCTTTTTTTATGCAAATACGCCCAAAATATTATGAGCGACGAACACATTAATAACCAACGGTCTCCCCGTTCCGGAATAAATAAATATATTTCTCCGTCACCCTCTTCTCTGTAATGCTTTCCAGTGCCTTTGCATAATAATCAATCTGTATACGATACTTCTCCTTAATAATATCCGTATTCCCATTAGACACATAATCCGTCTTATAATCAATCAGTACGATATCTTCCCCTTCCTCAAAGTAACAATCTATTACACCCTGTACCAAAACGGTCTCTTGGGCATACCCCTCTTCCGGCAGGTCCTTATAAATCTCCCTGCAATGCAATTCAATATTAAAAGGGATTTCCCTGTAAATATTGGCGGCTTGCAGCATTCTCCGACCTAACGGCGAATGGAAGAATCGCACAATCTCGTCTATATCCACAACCTTTGCCTGCTGCTCTGTCAATAATTCGTCGGCCACCATGCCGTAAATCTGTTCTTCTACCTCCGCCGACGTTGAAATGCGGTCCAGCGTCAAGTGCTGCATCACGCTATGAAAAATTGTCCCTCTCTCTGCAGCGGTAAAACCCTTGCTCTCTTCTAAAAAGACAGGTTTTTTGACAAGGGGCGGCACAAAAATGGGCATCGCATATTCTTCAGCAAGCTCCGTATTAAATCGCCTTTTTAATTCCGTAACCGACATCTTGGTTGGCAGTTTTGACGCCATATTGTATTGATATGTCCATTCCAGCCGTTCCCGAATATCCTGATAATACCGGCTGAAAGGCTGTCCATCCTTCGCCCCTTCAAAACCACTTAAAAAAGGCTGCTCATCTTCCTCCGGTTTTGCTTTGCTCGTCAAAAGCTCCCGTTTGTTCCACAAATGGATATCCCAGCAAGAATCGTCTTGCACCAGAGAGTCTATGGATTCTTCCCTCACTTTGGCAAGTGCCCTGAACTTGCCGCAATCCCGATGCCGTATAAGCGCAGGACCTATCCAAGACAGATAGCTATTGCCCTTCAAGATTTCATATTCCGGCAATTTGATATTTTTTGCTTCCAGACTGCCGCACCACTGTGCCGCAGCCTTGTCCATATTTTTAACCGAACCTGTAATGATTAACTTCTCCTTTGCTCGGGTAAACGCAACATACAGTACTCTCATTTCTTCCGATAAACTTTCCAGCTTTATCTTCGCCTTTAAGGCCTGCTTAGGCACCGTAGGATAAGCAATTCTCCTTTCATGGTCTACCAAATCCGGCCCGAAGCCCAAATCCTGGTGCAGCAAAATGTTTCTGTTCATATCCATTAGGTTAAATTGTTTGCCCGCACCGGCGATAAAGGTAATCGGAAACTCCAGGCCTTTGCTTTTATGGATGCTCATGATTTTGACAACATTATCATTCTCTCCTAAGATCTTGGCGCTCCCCATATCCCCTTGACTGCTTTTGAGCCTGTTGATGAAATTGATAAAATTAAAGAGTCCCTTATAGCTTGTTTCTTCATATTGTCGTGCCCTGTCGAACAGAATTCTTAGATTTGCCTGTCGTTGAAGCCCTCCGGGCATGGCTCCCGCATAACTGTAATAGCCGGTGTCGTGATAGAGATACCACAGCAATTCGTCCGTAGACATATGTAACGCTTTCTTCCGCCATCGATCGAGCTGTGCCAGAAATCTTCTCGTCTTTTTTGCGGCCCCTTTGCCCTCTTCCGCTGCCAGCTTTTGCATCGCTTCGTAAAAAGACCCTTCACGGTTCGCTAAACGAATATCAATCAGTTCTTCCGGTGAAAGGGACACAATGGGGGAACGCAGTACCGAAAGCAGCGGTATGTCCTGCCTGGGATTGTCAATGACTTGAAGCAATGACATCACAATCTGTACCTCAATGGTTTTGAAATATCCCGTACCCACATCGGCATATACAGGAATACCGTGGTCTCCCAGTTCTCCTGCAAATTGCTCCGCCCAATGGCGGGTCGCACGCAATAAAATGACAATATCTCTGTACGCTGCCTGTCTATAGGTGCCGTTTTTTTTGTCATACACCTTAAAAATTTTTCCATCCTTGTCCGGCCGCATAAGTTCCTTGATCCTTTTAGCGATGATTCTTGCTTCGCATTGTGCGGCATCCGGTTCCTCCTCTTGCATCTCGTCAGCCGTTAGGCCATCCTCATCCGAGCCATCTTCCCCCGCCTGCTCATCTTCTCGGCCGGTCATCTCCCGCTGTGTGTCTCCGAGATCTACAAGGTGTATTTCTGTCTGCCCGCCGATAAAGGCCCCGGCATCTTCTAAAGTTTCATATCGGGCGCCTAAATTCAGCATTTCCTCTTCATTATAATCAAGTTCTCCGATATTTTCGGACATTATTTGCCGAAATATAAAATTTACACCGTTGACAATTTCTTTTCTGCTCCTAAAATTCTTATAAAGCTGTATCTTCCTGTTGCCGGCATCTGCTAAGGTTTCATAGGTATTGTATTTATCCAGAAAAAGATCCGGCCGCGCCTGCCTGAATCGGTAGATGCTCTGTTTTACATCCCCTACCATAAACAGGTTGGGACTCTCCTCGTCTTGCCTGGATATCATCCCCAGTATTACTTCTTGTACCAGATTACTGTCCTGGTATTCATCCACAAATATTTCTTCAAATTTGACCCGGTATTCATAAGCAATTTTAGAGGGCACGGGATCGTGGTCCGCCGTAGCTTCATCTTTTATTTCAGTTAAAATCTCAAGACAGTAATGTTCCAGGTCATTAAAATCCACAAGGGATTTCTCCTTCTTTTTCATGGTATATCTATCGTCAAATTCCAACACTAACTGTGCCAGGTATTGCATCATGGGGTACAAAGTTTTCAAATCCTCAATTATTCCCCGGGAAATAGACATAAAAATCTCATTTTTAAATTTTTTGATTTTTTTCTTCACTTCATCTCTGATTATTTTTACTTTTTCCTGTTTTTCTTTGTCCGCTTCTTTCCCGCAGCGTGCAAATCGCTTGAACTCAAACCCCGACAGCGCATCATATAGATCATCCCATGGTCCGTCACACTTTTTCAGCAGCAGTCGTATATTTGCTTCATCCTCCTGAAAAGCGCTCAAATACGGCATCAGGCCTTCATCAGTCCCTATAATGTTCCGGGCCCGCTCAATTGCACTTAAAAGCCCGGTGAGTTCTATCTGCATACTTTGTATCAGGACTTTCGCCCAAAGTGTACTGCCAAAATCCGCATCGTCGGGTATGTTAAAGGCTTCTGTCTTCTCATGCAGCCATTTTTCAGGCCACGGACAACTCTGCACAAAGTCATGCAAGGTGAATACCATATCTTGAAGCTTTTGGTCATCTCTATTGCCGCCGTAACATTCTACAAGCTGCAAAAATATTTCCGATACGTTTTCCTCTTCGTATTTTTCTTCAAAAACTTCCTCCAATGCTTCTATTTTCATCAATAACGACTCTGTTTCATCCGCGATTTTAAAACCCGCATCCAGGTCTATACAGTGAAAATGATTTCTGATCACTTCAAGACAAAAGGAATGGATTGTTGTAATACTGGCCTTATGAAGCAAAGTCAACTGGCGCTGCAGCTGTTTTGAGTTTGGATGTTGATCCAATGCCTTCCCGATGGCGTCTCCGATTCTTTCACGCATCTCTGTTGCGGCCGCATTGGTAAATGTGACAACAAGCAATCGATCTATATCTATAGGATTTTTTTCATCGGTTATTTTTTTGATAATACGTTCCACCAGCACCGCTGTTTTGCCTGCCCCTGCCGCAGCGGCCACCAGCAAATTACAGCCGCCGGTCGTAATGGCCTCCAGCTGTTCCGGGGTCCAACGGGGAGAAGATTTTTTGTCTGTCATTCTCAAGCACTTCCTTTATAGAATTTCCGGTAACTCTTATTTCCCCTATCACAGCTTCAATCCATAAAACCACCCATCTCCTGTCCTTTTCAAAAAAGAATCTATTGCAATTTTTAACCATAGTATACCATACTATCCGATAAAATTGAAAGGTGTAGCCTCTCAAGATTTTTGACAAAAATTTAATGTATGAAATTAATATGGTTATGCACATAATATACATTTTCTTTTCGCACATTTTTTATGTATTGCAGACTTATCTATTCTTACTGGTATTATATGAACGAGGTAATCGGATAAAGCAGGGTGTGCTTGCCACCTCTATTTTGCAAAAGAAAGGAGGTGGTGCGGTATGACTACATATGAAGCAATATCTTTGATGGTAATGTTTTCTATGTTTGTTATAACGCTAATCTCCTTAATTATTGGGATAGTTAAGGCAATATTAGGGTCAAAAAAAATAATCACCCAGCCTCGCCCGCAGAGTGATTAGGTAAAACTTTTCCCTATGTGGCAACCGCACCAGACGGTACCGATTGCCTTCTATACTATATTGTAACACAGAAGCTTTAAAAGTAAACAGCATTTTTGTATAGCGACATAGATTATATCTGACTTCGCCTTAAATATTTGAAAGAGGCTTCAGCTATAAATTCACAAAACTTATATTAAAAATAAGCATTACGCTTTGCTAAATAGTTTTCTGAATCTAACCTATCACCTTCAACATAAACTGTATTTTCATTAGGTTTATAAGTGAATACTAAGAGATACGTTCCAGTTATTCACTGCTTTGATTTGAAAATCATTACATAAATCTATTAATAATTCAGATTCACAAGTTTCTTGTATGTGCTTTAATATTTTCCTCTGTCCTACTATTAGACTAATTTTTTTATCTAAGAAACATGAACAACTTATTTGTTTAAGAAATTCCTTGCCCATCTTTTTCAAATTCAAATATCCCTAGACATTCATCTTCTAAAACAGCTTATATTTATCCGTTATTTTTAAATAATGATAAGCTCCCCAAAAATCTCATTATTCATTATTAATTATTCATTATTAATTATCCACTTTACCGCTTGCCGCAGCCTTTTTATGCCTTCCTCAATTGCGGCTTCATCAAGGTGCCCGAAGCCTATAATGAGGGTATCGGTTGAAAGCGCTTCGGTTTTCTTATCCATATCATCAGTGCTCCTAACCTTGGCTTCCTGATTTATTGCATAGTCACTCAGCAGATCAATCTCCAATCCATGTTCATTGAATAATTGATGGCTGTCAAAAGTAAAAGCTTGATTCTTAAATACTACGGCAATATGCAAACCGGAATGCCTGCCTCGGATCACTATAGCATTACCAAAGCACTTTTCTAACGTTTGACACAAAACCGCAGACTTTTTCTTATAAAGCCGTCGCATTTTATAGATATGTTTCTCATATGCACCATTGCTCATCAATTTGCTTAGGGCATACTGATCCATGGTTTGCACATGCTTATACGTCATATTGTATATATCGTTAAAAGCATTTGCATATCGCATTGGCACAATCATATACCCTATCCGGAGACCCGGGGCCAGTGTCTTGCTAAATGTACCTAAGTAAATGACCTGCTCCGGTCCTAATAATTGGATGGCATTAACCGGTGCCCCATGGTACCTATATTCCGAATCATAATCATCTTCAATGATGATATGGTTTTCTTTTGCTGCATAATCTATAAGTTGTTGCCGGCGATTAATCGGCATGGTGCCACCCAAAGGAAATTGGTGGGATGGCGTAGTGTATATCAGGCTGTTAATAGGATTGCCTGCTTCTATAAGTTTCTCAACACACATTCCCAGCTCGTCCACCTCAACAGGGCATATATCGTACTCATATGACTTAAAAATATTAGCAGCAAAATGTATTCCGGGTGATTCCGTCACCAACCTTTTGAAGGATGGCTTAAAAGCCATCCCAATAGTATTAAGCGCTCCGCTTGTACCATTTGTAATATATACCTGATCCGCAACACAACGTATCCCTTTATGCTTATGCAAGTAATCAACAATGGTTCGTCTCAATGGCAGATACCCTTTGGGGTCACCATAGCCAAGAACCCTATTATCATAATCATAGAGGCATTCCTGTATACTGCTAAGCCATAGCTTTGAAGGAAAATGGTTCAAATCCGGATGACCGGCCACCAAACTGATATAACCGCTTGAATGATTAGGGTGTGATTCCGAATAGAAACCATTGTTTAGGCGTTGCTTGGTATGTTTTACTGTTGTATCACAATTTGCACTAAAACGTTTTCCGGATTGATTACGCCCCTGCTGCACCTCACGCAGCCGGCCATTTGTATCTATCTTAGCAACATACGTACCTTTGCCGGTTATACTTTCAAGATAGGCCTCGGCTGTAAGCTGTTCATAGATCTCAACCACAGTATTTCTTGCAATGTTAAGTGCTTCCGCCATCACACGAGTCGATGGCAGCTTCTCATTACAAGCCAGTGTGCCATCAAGAATCATGGTCGTTAGCGCATCGTACAGCTGCTTCTTAATACTCACTTGACTATTTCGATCAATATCTATAAACATGCTCTCACCTACTTCCTAATTATTTTATACTGCTTCGGCCTCATATTTTTCTGCGATCATCTTTAGATGCTTTCGGATTTCGATGTTTTGAGGGCAATGGATTTCACATTTGCCGCAGTCCACACATTTTGAAGCTCGCGCATGTTCTTTTAGCCATCCTGTAATCCAATATTTAGCCTTATCGGTATCATTAAATTGTGAATCGTGGTTATAGGCCCAAAAGTTTTCCGGAATATTAACGCCTGCCGGACATGGCATGCAATATTGACAGTTTGTACAATTCACTTCAGTCTTATTAATGAAGAACTCACGGACTTCACTAATCAAATGTTTTTCTTGATGGGTTAAAGAATTCGGATAAGCTTCTGAAGCCGTTCGAATATTTTCTTTCACGTGGTCTAACGTACTCATACCACTTAGTACAACACCCACTTCTTCATAATTCCATACGTACCTTAAGGCCCACTCCGCAGGTGTTCTTTTTACATCCGCACTATTCCATATTGCTTCAACTTGTTCAGGTAATGCTGTTCTTGACAGCATACCTCCTCGCAGTGGTTCCATAACAATAACCCCGATCCCCTTATCATGGGCATAGCGCATCCCTTCAATCCCGGCTTGATAGTGGTCATCCATATAATTCAGTTGAATTTGACAAATATCCCAATCGTAATCATCAATAATCTCTTTAAATAAGTCCAGGTCATCATGGTAAGAAAACCCTGCATATTTAATCTTGCCGTCTGCTTTGGCTTTATCCAGAAAGGATTTGTAATCATTTTCTTTCATTACTCTCCAGTGGGATTGGCATAAAGCGTGCAGCAGATAAAAATCCACTGCAGCGACTTCCAAATTATCTCGCTGCTCATCAAGGAATTTTTCCATATCAGCATGTTCTTTAACATCCCACACCGGTAATTTTGTTGCAATTTTCACCTTTTCTCGATAGCCCTCTTCCATGACCTTGGCACAAAACGCTTCACTCATACCGCCATGGTACGGATACCCTGTATCTAGATAATTCACCCCTTGATCAATGCTATAACGGACCATCTCAATCGCCTTTTCTTCATCAATCCTGGCATAGTCACCATCAACTATTGGTAAACGCATCGCACCGAACCCTAATATACTCAGTTTCTCTCCTGTTTTGCCAAGTTCTCGGTATAACATTTTTCTTCACTCCTTTTCATCATAGATCCCCAACTTTAACATGGTTCTATTTTACTATGCATCAATTGTATATTAAAGAACCAATATCATCTTGATTTTTAGGAGCCAATTTGATGCAACGCATCCATTTATCATAACTGCAAATTGATTTCTTTAAAAAGTGAACCCTGTCAATGCCTAAATATGCGGAGATTTTCTCATTATATTTCTCATAAATCCCCTATAACATGCTATAAAATAACAGCCATACACCATCAAAAACATTGCAAATGAAATGGCCGTATAGTATGGTATTGTATTCTCCACCAGAATAAATGTCCCGTATATACGGTTTACAATGGTTATCACACAAAGGGTAATGATGACCGGAAGCATAACGGGGAGCAGAAAATACAACGCAAGCTGTTTTCCGACAATTCCCTTAATGTCTTCTCGTGCAACGCCTAATTTCTGCAGCAAATCGAAACGATATTTATGTTCTGCCGCATCGGTTAACTGCTGCAGCGCAAGAATGGTTCCAACGGTAAGGAAAAAAATCAAACTCACGTACATTACGCCGAAGGAAATGGTTGTCAGACCCATTAATCCATTTGCTACACTCCATGACTTCACACTAACGACCATCGCAATGGGGCTTTGACCGGATGGGACGGATGTAAGTTCCGGACGCCACTCCTTTTTGATATAGCGGGTAAGATCCCCTTTCAACGTCTGTGGGGCCGAGGAATAGGTTGTTGCAACAAACCTCGCTTTCACAGGGGGCAGGGCATTACAGATTTCATCCGGCAGAACAAGGGCATAGCCCCTTGTACCGTTTATTCGATATTGCTGGAAGGGTTCGGTAAAAAGATTTTCAATACCGGAGGATAAAAGGATACCGTTTATATCAATAGTGGGATGATGATTCAGCTCCTCTTCTATCGTCTTACGGATATGCCAAGTATCCGAGTGTACAATAAATTCACGTTTACCGATTTGCTTTTCGTCTAACCCTAATTGTACTCGCAGCCTGTTATAATCACTTAAACGCAAAATATCTGTCTTTTGCAATCTGATGTCGGTCGTATCCGTTATTTGATAAATTTTGTAGTCAACAAAATCCTTCACGGGCGTTATCCCATGCACAAAATGCAAGACCTCATCAAAGCTTTGAATATAGGGCGTATCAATGCCTACCGCGATATCAAAAGGGCTTTCATACTGAATATTCGTTTTATACATGGCGCTAATCGAAAAACCTAGTGACAGACTGCACAGGGCTGCTGTCAGGAGCATCGCCAATACACCCATCGTCTTTCCCGTCGTATTTATTTTCGAGGTGATTTGGCTGATTAAAAACAGATTGCTACCTCGATAGCTCCATTTCTTAATCTTCGTTTGCAGCAAATGGAGGCCTATGGGTAAGCAGGCATATACGCCATATAATCCCCCCAACATACACGCCAGGGAAAGGGCCATATAATAATACACCCGGTTGTCCGATAGGCCCAGTGTTTTTGCTAAGGCAGCACCGCCCCCAACGCACAGTAAAACGGATATCATAAAGATCGCTGAAAATAGTAAGGGCGTTTTAATTCTTTGCTTTTCATTATATCTCGCACTGTAAATCAAATCCACGATTTTCATACGGGAAACGAGGGTCCCGCCTCTTAGGGTATTCATGACATACATGATAAAGAAAAACAAAGCCGACAATCCCGTCGCAGGTGGTGAAAAAGATACATTGGGTGTAAAAGGGCTTTCAAAAATAGTTTGAATGATATAGGTGAATACTTGAAATATAAACATGCCCAACATAAGCCCGGTGCCGAAAGCAGAAAGTCCGATCAGAAGATTCTCGGCTAAGAACATTTTTACGACTTGTCCTTTCTCCATCCCTAAAAGCAGGTAAGTGCCAAATTCATGCTTGCGCTTTTTAATGATAAATGTTGTTGCATAATTCGTCATTAACCCAACAATAGCTGTTATGATAAATGAAAGGGCCAGGATCATTCCCTTCAGCGTGCCCATATTCTCGGCAAGGGATAAAACATCTTTTGAAAAACCCAAAGAGAGAAACGCAAAAAGTATGCTGACGGAAAACACAATGGTCACAAAATAGACTGCATAATCCTTTAAGCTTCTTTTAATGTTTCGAAGGGCCAATTTAACGTACATCCGATGTTCCCCCTCCCAACAAGGCCATTACATCCAAAATTTCATTTAAAAACTGTCTGCGCGATTTCTCACCTTTTATCAGTTCGCTAAAAATTCTTCCGTCCTTTAGGAACAATATCCTGCTGCAATAGCTTGCCGAAAATGCATCATGGGTTACCATTAAAATGGTGGCCGACAACACATCGTTCATATTTGACAGGGTTTCCAGAAGCATACCGGCAGATTTTGAATCCAGGGCTCCCGTAGGTTCATCCGCCAAAATCAATTTGGGAATCGTGACCATTGCTCTTGCACAAGCACATCTTTGTTTTTCGCCTCCCGATATCTCATAAGGATATTGATTGAGGATATCTTCAATCCCAAGCTGCTTGGAAACCCCTATAACCTTCCTGTCAATCTCATCAGGAGGTATTTTATTTATGGTTAATGCCAAAGCAATATTTTCATGGACTGTTAAGGTGTCAAGAAGATTGCAGTCCTGAAAAATAAACCCAAGGTTTTCCCGTCGGAATTTGGCAATTTCTTTTTCCGCCAACTCGGTAATATCCTTTCCGTCAAGCAGAACATGTCCGGCACTGACATTGTCAATCGTTGAAATAATATTGAGCAATGTCGTTTTGCCCGAACCGGAAGCACCCATGACACCTATAAATTCACCGGTTTTGACTTCAAAACCAATATCATCAATCGCTTTCGTGACATTTTCTTTATTTCCATAATACTTTTCCACATGGATTACTTTCAATATTGACTCCATATTCGCTCACCTCATAGACTATTTTACCGGATTAACTTTTTGTGCGGTATATCAACAGCCTTACATTAACCTTACGGAATCGTAAGATAAAAAATAAAATGCAGGGGCTTAATCCTGCATTTTCGTGAAAGTGCCTTTAGGAAAAAAAATCGTTACACGGGTGTATTGATGCTGCTGTGATGATATGGTCATTTCATGTCCTAATTTCTTGCACATTTGCTTGCATAGATATAAACCCATTCCTGTTGATTTACCGATTGTTCTGCCATTAAGGCCTGTAAATCCCTTGTCGAAAACCCGGGGCAAATCACTTTTGCAGATGCCGATCCCATTATCTTCAATGTTTAAAAAAACACCATTGCTCTGTTTTTCGGTATAAATTTTAAGCATAACAGGACTTGCTTTTTTATACTTTATTGCATTTTGTATGAGTTGATGGAGCACAAAACCGATCCACTTTTCATCGGAGTAAACCGTTTCCGTAATCTGTGAAATTTGCAGCGCCACAGCATTTTGTAAGACCTGCTTGTTTTTTACAATCGCTGCATTCACAGCGTTTACCAACGGAAATTCTCTAATGAAATAATCCTTCTCCACATTTTCACTTCGGGCATAGAATAACACCTGCTCAACAAAATGATCTATTTTTTCTAATTCAAATTGAACCTTACGTAACGCACCGGTGCGATCATTTTCAGACATCAGCTTGATGGCGGCAATCGGATTTTTGATCTCATGCACCCACTGTTCTATATATTCTTTATATTCCTTGCTTCCATGCCGAACGCGAGTGATTTGCTCCATCATAGACTTAGTTGCCCTTCGAATCAGATTATAATAGAGCACGCCCTCTAACTCACTCGGTTCATCCATCACTTCCGATATCAGATACTTTTGTTCCAGACGATCAACTATTTTATGTAAATCACTAAAATATTTTTTCCTGCTGTGAAATGTGAGAAACCCATATGTTGTGAGGATAAGCAACCAGACAATGATAATAAAACCGATCGCGGTAATATCAGTCCCAATGGCCATAAGATAAATAAACAGTAATACCATACATAAAACGTTGAGTACTAACACCATGGTTTTATCTTTGATAAATTGCAGAAAACTCATAGGCTATAACCCAATCCGCGCTTTGTAAGGATGAACGCTTCAATACCGATCGAAGACAATTTGCCGCGGATTCTTGTCATATTTACACTCAGGGCGTTATCGTCTACAAACATATTATTATCCCATAAACGATCCATGAGCTCACTTCTCAATGTGATTTCCCCTCTGTTTACAAATAGACAGTGCAGGATTTTAGCTTCCGTTTTTGTGAGCTCTATCTCTTGATCTCTATATTTTATTTTACTTGCTGCAAGATTAAGGATTACACTTTTATGTTCCAAGACGGTACCTGATTCATCGTTGGGATAAGCCCGTTTTAACAAAGCGGAAATTCTTGCAAGCAGTACGGCAGCATTATAGGGCTTGGTTATAAAGTCATCCCCCCCAAGCGTAATGCCTGTAAGCTCGTCCATATCCGTATCCCTGCCGGTAACAAAAATAATCGGCTCTTTGGAAAAACATCGAATCTCCGAACACAATCGAAATCCGTCTCCTGACGGAAGATTGATATCCAGCAAAATAAGATGGGGATTCATTTGTTTTATGTCATTTGGTACGGTATCAAACGCACTGGGCTCACAAACATCATATCCATTTCTAACCAATAATGTGATTAACTCGTTTTTCAGTTCCTCGTGATCTTCAACGATCATTATCCGCCTCATCATCTCACACCTTTGCCTGTTAATCCTGTCATCTTCTTCCACCGGCAGCAATCCTGCTTTCTCTGCACCCCACCATTTTTCATTGTGTCTGTGCGTCCGTCGTCATATGTTTCCACACTTCATCATCCTTCAAATCCTTCAACACCCTGTATTCATTCCCCTTAAGCCCGGGATCAAACTGACAAACGGAAGCATAGGCACAGTATGTACAGGATGTAAACTTCTGCCTCTTATAGGGTGCAATGGACACATTGCCTTTCAACATTTCCTCTCCCAGCCTCATCAGGAGTTTTTTTACGTGCCTGCGCAGCATTTCAAACTGCTCTGCCGTGGCAGCGGAAGAAGACTTGCCCAATACATCCCCCTTATTGATCCTGGCAGGAATAATCAACGAATCTCCGTCTATTTCCTGATCCATTGCTTTGATGACTTTTACATCGGAAAGCAGCAATCCCTTCATTTTTAATTGTTTCATAATCTCCTTCTCTATCTGTTCTTCCGTCGTCTCCGCTCTGCTCCGAACAATCGGATCATCGATTTTAAAATATAATATGCCTGCGGGCAAAATGGGGTCGGATATTCCTTTGCCGCCATTTTTCCACAATGCGTCCAGGTATGTGATCAATTGTATCTGTAATCCGTAGTAAACATCGGATAATTTAAAGGCCTTTTGTCCGGATTTATAATCAATAATCCGCAAATATGTACCGCTGTCCGTCCGCATTGCATCGATCCGGTCTATTCTCCCCACCAGCTTGATTTCTTCTCCCGTCGGCAGTGCAATGGTGATCGGCGGAAAATCCCCATGATCCTGAAAAGTCATTTCATATCCTAAGGGGTCGAATCCGCTTCTTTTCAGATGCTGTACAATCAACCACACTGCCCTTGTCAGCACCCTTTTTAATCTGGTGGCTAGGTATCGATAACGCCCGGAGCTGTTGAAAACGGAACCGGACATTTTCTCCAATTGTTCATCTATAATATCCGACACGCGTTTGGCACACCATGGCCGTTCAACGTCGGCCCACCGCACATCGGCTTCCTCCATCCGTTTTGAGAATGCCTCCAATACGTCGTGCATAAAGGTGCCAAGGTCAGGTGCCCCGAGCTTGAAAACTTTTCTTTCTTCTGCTTTAAGCCCGTATTTCATATAATATGAAAAGGGGCAGGAAACAAACTGTTCCATTCTGGAAATACTGGAATACACGGGACTGCCATAAAGCCTTTTAATCCTGTCCCGGGGCACAAAATCCACTCGATTGGAATAAAAAAGCCCCGACATGGCCGTTTGGCACTTGTATTTCCATTCGTCCCTTTGGTGATACCATTGATAGACATCGTGCCACACGGAATGGATCTCCGTCCCTTCTGCCTGCCGTCTGACCGCAGTGACCAATGCATTAAAAGTGGGCGCCGGCACCCCTACTAATGCCAGATTGGCTTCATCGGTATCACTTTCAACAATATTGCTTTGTTCATTGATATTAGGAAACAGCTTTTTCATTCTGGAAATAATACCGGAAGGCCGCATTGCCTTACCGTCCAGATCAGCGATGGGATAGCTCAACCTTAGATATTTACTCACCGCCGTCAAGGTCGTATAAATCAGATATTGCTCGTCAAAAGCTTTTGTTCTTGTATCCGGCGCAAGCTCCAACCCGAAAGAACGCAAACGGTCCCTGTCCCTGTCCGATAGAATCCCTTCTTCTTTTGAAGCGGCGGGAAATACCCCGTCATTGACACCCAGTACATATAAGGCGCTGACATCATGGCTCTTAGAGCGCTCCACGCTTCCCACCATTACCTGATCCAATGCGGGGGGAATAAGCCCCACCTGATACTCGGACACGCCAATCGAAAGCAGTTCTCTGAATCGTTCCAACGTAGCCTTTTCACTGCCCATGACTTCTACCATTTGATCCAATACGCCCATCATAATATTCCATATTTGGCTGTATTCATTTGCCAGGTCCAGTTCACCCGCATTTTGAAAGCTTTCTATACGCCTTTCGATTCTTTCCGGCACACCCATTTCGCACAAAAACTCATACAGGGCCGTACATATCTCTCTGACGGTTTTTCGCCCTTTTGTTTTGGCACGAAAGCGGATCAACGGTGCAACGATTTTCTGTCGAATTTGGTTGACCTGCACTAACACCTGCTGCTCATAGGCCGTCATTTCCTGCTGCCGGGCACCGGCATTCCAAGGAAAATATGACCACGGCTCGTCCTTTGTCCACCTGCTCCCTCTTATGCCTGCAGCAAGCACGTAATTCTCAATGATGTCGATTTCTTCTGTCTCTATATCCGTCAATCCCGTCTTTAAATATCTGAAAACCGATTCATAGGACCAATGTCGGATAAAGACCTCTATACCGGACAATACCAGCAAGATCAGCGGATGCCCTGCAATATCCTTCTTCTGATCAATAAAATAGGGAATCCCATATTCGGCAAATACCACCCTGATCAGCTTCTCATAGGACGCCAAATTTCTGGTAACCACTGCAATATCCTTATATCTAAGGCCCATGTCCCTGCACAAACGAACAATATCCCGTGCGGTATTGTCTACCTCGGTATAGATATTGACCGCGGAAAAGATCGTCACATCCTTTGTTTTTTTAGGATAGGTACGATAGGGAAAGGCAAAAAAGTTATGCTCCATATGGCTCATTTCTTCACTATCTTTGAATCTATAAAAAGGCTGCTCTGTCAATGGAACCGGCTTTTCCACCGGTACGTCTTTTTCTTTAGCCATGGTCAGAAGCTTGTGCACCGCACCTTTAACCGGTGAAAAAACTTCCGTCCCATCTATGTGATGTGCATCCACCAAGCAGTCGGTGCACAAACAAATATTCACACGCCGCACTTTATAAAGCAGTACCTCAATCACCCTGTATTCCTGGGGTGTAAAACCGGAGAATGCGTCGATCCATATCTCGGCACCGTCAAATTGGCGAGACCGCTCTAATTTTTCCGCAAGCAGGGTCAAATCGTCGTCAGCGTCGATATACCGCTCATGTAATACGCGTTCGAATTTGTCAAAAATCATGCCAATATCCTCAAGCTTGTCCCGTAAAAGGCCTTCATCCCCTACACCTTGCCCGGCCTCTTTCAATAGTTCCGGGGTTATGCAATAGCGTTTAAGCTCGGAGACGGTTGTACAGAGGTTATTCACAAACCCCTGCTGCTTGGCGGCTTTTGAAAACACCTTAAGCCTATCCTTCATTTCGTCCATAATGCGGTAGAGCAGCATACATTTTCCGGCGGGATGGATATGCCGGCGGGTAATGCCCCCCACTTCATTAAAGACCCGATAGGCCATACGCTTAAAACTCAGTACCTCTGCCCTTATGCTGCCCGCTTTCCCAATCCTTTTGATCAGATTCCTTTCCGCTTGCAGTGTGAACTGTTCCGGCACCAGTAAGATAAGAGGTCCTTCGGTTTTGTCGTCCAACTTTGATTTGATGGCATCAAGGCAGAAATGGCTCTTCCCGCTTCCTGCTCTGCCGTAGATCAATCGTAAACTCATGGATCATTCACTCCGTTTATATATCGTTAACTATTTTTTTACTAAAGATAACCAACTACAGCCTTAAAATACATTTAGTTCATGTTGTTTATGTCCGATACTCATAAAATCTCAAGGGCATTGCCCCCCAGCACTCAGCTCTCAACTATTTCTGCCTTTGGCGCTTCGGTGCTTGGCATGGTCTTTAACGGTCATAAGGGACTAAAGTACGCCCCATATATACTATACTATATAAAGCCTGCCTTGTAAATTATGGTTAAAAAAAGCAATGTTTCTTGACATTTTGTAAAATTTATACTATTATTGATATTGATATAAACTTTTTGAAAAAAAGGAGGCTTTCGTGATGTCTCCCATCAATTTGCTAATATTGGGTGTTTTAATTGAAAAATCTATGAACGCCTACGAATTGAACAAATTTATTCAAAACAGTCATATAAATAAGATGATTAAGATCAGTGTTCCCGCTGTTTACAAAAACATATTAAAATTAAACAGCCAAGGGTACGTTGCAAAAGCAGTAAAATCGGAAAACGAGACTGAAAAAACCGTTTATTTTATCACTCAAGAAGGCAGAGAGCACTTCAAACAGCTCATGTATAAGTTCGTAAATAACGATGTAAAATTCCATTTTGATTTTAATTCTTTTATTATCAACATACATCACGTTCCTAAAAAAGACGGATTACTCATGCTGGAAGCACTTAAAAAACAATTTTATAGCAGAAAAGAAGCGCTGGAATATGAAAGAGAAATATATTCGCCCGTTCTCTCTCCATCCCTTAGCACCATTTATAAACAACAATATATGATTACACAGACGATGATAAACTGGGTCGAAGCATTCATAGAGGAATATGGGGTTAGTGGGTAGTGGGTGGTGGGTAACGGCGTTAGTGGGTAACAGCTTATAGTGGGGTGGATAGAGAAGATTGCGTAGGGCAGTGGGTGGAAGGGTCGGTTAAGCTTGACCCTTATCCTATCCAGCATCCTTTTTTCTTTTCTTCCGTTACATTCTTTTCAATTTCTTTTACAGCCGCTTTTAAAAAACTCGCTGTCTTAATATTACGGCGGATGCCTATTTTCTTAAGTGTCTCCCGTGTCTGGTCATCCAATATAATATCTTCTATGGCTTCCTTGGCACGGCTGTAATTGGTACGTTCGCTTTTATTAAATACTTTTTTGAGCGCTACATATATAGGAAAATTAGAAACACGCAAATGTTGTTTGTGCGAAACCAATGTGCTAATCATTTTGCTGAGTTGCTCCTTAGTTTCCGGGGAACATGAAATATTGCTTAAGAACTCTTCCGTTTTTTCTAAAATGAGTTCTTCCTGCATATTTAATACTCTGTCTTCATTTTCCATTATAAACAACATACCAACCACTCCCTATTGTGATAATAAGGGAGACACCGTCTCCCTTGCTCCGATTATAGGTCTTTGCTGAGACAAGCCGGTACCGTTGGTTCGCCGTGAGCAGCAAAGCATGCGCTGCCGGTGGCCATTCTTGGCGCCATGAACATGGCCACTGCCCCTAGCACAACGAACAGCTTTGTTAGGCTACACTTCATCTTAGCTTCCCTCCTCTTTACAATCTTCTTGAAGAATTTTGATATATCCGGCCAACTCTTTTTTGGTGCTTTTTTTCTTAATCGCTTTTAATAATTGTTCCGGCGAAATCCCCATAAGTTTTTTGGTTTTTATATACTGAAATATGTAATAAGCTAGAATCAAAATAAATACAAAGTAGCCCATATCTATCCAAAAAAACAATTTTATATTCGTATCAACTGCAATAGTGTCAATTTTATGGAGCGCAATTTTATAGTTTAGATCGCTATAATTCATCATCGACAAAATACTCCATAACATTGCTGTGATAACAACTGTAATACCTGTCTTTAAGTATTTTGTCAACGTCTCCCATTCCATGGTAAGGATCTCATTATCTCTGAGATTATATTTTGTAAAGACCATAAAAATCAAGATATGCAGGAGTCTTAAAAAGGGTGTAAATACGATCCCGGCAGCAAAATAATCATCGGGATAATATTTTTCTACGATCATGTTATAGATGGGTATAGTGGAAATATCCAAGGCTCCCATAATAAATACCGTAATGCCTGCGGCCAGGATGCTCTGCCGATAATTCATCTCCCAAACCAATTTGAATGTTGCACAAAAAATCAACAAGGAAGTCAGTGTATGGGGCACCATACCGCTAAAGACCTTCCTGCTTATATACACAAGGCCTATAAGACCAAATACCGACAGCGCCAATTTCAGCGCAAAGGCTTTATAATTATTTTTACTGAGACTGCTTCTGCAGGTTACCAAACCTACCAAAACACCCATTACTGCTTCCGGAACTGCCACGATGAGTATCTTTAAAAATGTCATTGTTTCCATTCGATGTCCCCCTCCATTTCATTGTAAAGGGATATGGTCAAAAAGTAAAGTAATTTTGTCAAATTTTGTAGAAAAAAAGCGTCTTTTCTGATCTATTGTCCTGCACCGGCAAGGCGATTCCTTTTATAGCCTCTTCTCGCCATTGCCAATGAACCATTACGTAATCCGCTTCGCACCTCTGCGCTCAACTATTCCTTCGCACTGAAATATCAGTTTTTGGATATGGCAAGCAGTTGCATTTTTTTAAAAACTGTAGTATAATTTCATACAAATACAGGTTACGAAAATCTGTCAATGAAAATATAGGATTAATGATCATTGGTTCCGGATTAAGAAAATCCGTTTATACATTACCTGCTGCACGCGGCATGGCTCTTATTGATCATTCGACAAAACAAATATGCCGACATATTCAGCATGGAAAATTCCGTCTTAATCACAGATTTTTTTCCGTGTTTAATATATCGTCAGGTGTAGCATCCGCTTAAAAGTATTTTACATTTTTATCATTGAAAAAAGATACCAAGAAGGTAGAGGTTTTTGCTCTGCCTTTTTTTAATGTTTCAATTAAATTTTTAGGAGGCATCGTTTATGAAATTTACGACAAAAGACATGGTAAAAGCAAGCATATTTCTAGCACTGGGGCTACTTATACCCTATGTATTCCACCTAACGGGGCTCCCCGGACCCATCTTTCTGCCCATGCATATTCCCGTTCTATTATGCGGATTTCTGATGGGACCTCAATATGGGCTGATGATCGGTTTTATAACGCCGCTATTAAATGCGTTCTTGACCGGCATGCCCCCCCTATATCCGGTAGGCATTTCGATGGCCTTTGAACTTGCGACTTACGGATTCACAGCAGGCTGGCTGTATAAAAATAGACGTATGAACGTCTTTGTCTCTTTAATTGCAGCTATGCTTTTGGGTAGAGTTATAGCCGGTACGGCAAACTATATTATATTGGGATTTGCCGGCAAAAAATATGTATTTCAGGTGTTCTTGATGTCTGCCTTTGTGAAGGCCATATGGGGCATCATCATTCAATTAGCACTTATTCCTGTCACTGTAAAAGCAATTGAAAATGGGAGGGAAAGGTAAATCTCAATGGATAATCGGACATTTTTTAATAAAATTGCGTCCGAATGGGACAATATGTGCAACCCTAATATAGAAAAATTAAAAAAGATTATCGCGTTGACCGCTGTGAAGCGTAATGCAAAGATACTGGATGTGGGTACGGGGACAGGGGTACTGGTAAAATATTTTTTAGAGACATCACCGGCAAAAATCATAGGAGTTGATATTGCCGAAAATATGATTGAGATTGCAAAGCAAAAATATGAAAATGAATGTGTCGAATTTGTAGTGTCGGATATACTGGCATTTAACCGGAGCGGCTTTGACTATATCTTTCTTTATTCGGTATACCCTCACTTTACAGATAAAGAGGCACTATTTGTTCATCTTTCTCAATTAATGAACAGGAACGGTAAAATCGTTATTGCCCATTCGGAAAGTAAAGAGGCCATCAATGGGCGACATGCGGAAAGCAAAACCGTAAAAGACCATGTGCTGCCTTCGGCCGAAATAACCTCAGCCTTAATGTCCGGCTATTTTACAATTGATCATAGGATTGATGATCATGAAATGTATTATATCACGGGTATCAAAAGATAGACCTTCTCTATGTTTTGTAAAAGGACATTGCCTTGTTAGAAGGTCGGAATCCCCCTTATCGGATACGCTTCAATGCCTTTGCTTTTTCATAGGTATTCGACCTCCGATTTCGGATTCCGACTTCCGCATAAGTATATTTTATTGCTATTTTTTAATTTCATGGGGTAATATTAAAATATCTTTTTCCGAATAGACGATCTATTCATCTTTTACTATGATTTTGTCACCTTTGTGATGATGCACCAACTACATGCTTTTGATAAATTTGCATGATATCATCATATATCTCTGTCGGAACGATATAATATTCACCCTTTCCCTCGGCTTCAATCTTAGCATATTTTTCACCTGACCCGAATAACCCTATAAACTCCCCTTCTTGAAAACTAATAAACAAACTGGGGAAATATTGTAAATCCCATTCTTTTTTCCTGCTCCACTTTTCCAGTTGAAGTTTGTCAATAATCTTATCTATTTCCCCTTTATCGGTTATGTCTACGCTCTTTGGCATCACTTCCATACTGATCTTATCGACTTGTTTCGGTACGACATCTTTTACAAGCGTATTGTGCTCAACCTCCCCTGCTGCCGCTACGGCCGCTAAAATTATGATTGCAATGAAAATAATCGTTTTTTGATATGTCATGATGTATATCCTCCAATTTATTTGGTGCTATTTAGACGTAACGCCAAACAGGGGACGGTTTGGCCGTATATGCTTCTACCCATTTCTGCGTCGGTATGGGCCGCCAAGGGATTGATATCGTTTGCAATTGTCGCTTCCATGATCGGTACACTACCTCTTTCAGACTCAATCAATACCGGATTTTATTCGTTCTTTACTAAATTTATGAATGTTTCTATTCTCTCAAATTTTACCGGAGCAATGCTTTTGTAGTGTGTTATTTTATCATTCAATAATTGAAACGCTTCTAATTGTCTTATTTCGGATGTCAATTCTTCAAAAATCTTAGCCTCTTCTAAAGCGTTATCCATTTCCCCAGAAATGCCTTTATCCGATGTGCTTAAAATGGGGTCGGACAATGGGCACCCTGTTTCCTTGCTTTCATTGAACGCACTGTGTTCAACCTTTACTTTATCTTTATAATAATAAGCCGGTCGGGTATTCCACAAAATATAGGCATTTGAAATAACATCAAAAAACGTGTTGATATCACTATTGGTCTTTATTGGGCTATTATTCTCTTGAGCCTCTGCCCTTTTTTGTTCCAGTTGATTATATGCTTTTAAATGCTTTATTTTATCTATTAACGCTTTATAATCCTCTTGTAATTCACCGTGTGCTTTGGGCTTAATGATATTATCTTGGATTAGCTGATAATAAGCAGGACTGCCAATCATCTGCTTTAATTCTTGTACGCTATATTTTAGCTGAGCAGTATAAAGATTATCTGTAAATAACATCCATAAAGGATCTAATATAAAATATCTATTATTTGGTGCTTGCATTAATTCCGTGATAAGCCCCTCTTCAAAAACTTTCATTTTCTTGCCTACAGCAAATTCCGAATGTATCGCTCCATCATAACCGAGTGTAAAACTGTCTCCTTCCGCTAAGTATATACCTTTATTTCCTCGCCATTGAAAGACAACATAGTCCTCTAAAGAAATGAGTTGATCTTTATCGACATCATAGATGCTATCTTTTATAAATAAATATTTGCTATTTTCAGACCACGATATAAGATACTCATGAGAGGAATAAAAACTATAAGGGTCCATCATTGTTTCAGACCACGATATAAGCTGCTCATGAGAGAAATAATAACTATAAGGGTCCATTATTGTTATGGCCGGATAGTTTTCATATATCACCTTTGCATGTCCTTTATTCTTTAAAATCACTCTATAATTTTTATAATCTTTACATATAAAGACCTGCTTTTCCTTATCCGGAGATTCATTGACTTGATAAGCTATTGACGCCTTAATATTTGCTACAATATCTTGTAATGGTATCTCAACCTCTATATGACCTCCAGCTACGTAAGGCACTTCCATGCTAATGCCTAAGTAATTTTTTGTTAAATAACTGAACGTAAACGGTGATACTTCATATGATGAATCAGCGTTATTAAAACATTTGATTAAATCGTCCGCAGAATAATTTTCCAAAATATATTCCAGTGCTGCCGCCGGTGCTTCATTAGCTCCGGCATTCTCTGCTTTATATTTTCTAAACGCATCAACTAAATTATTATCAATAATCACACAATCCGTTAATCTCATTTTTTTCTCATTGCCTATATTTATGTTGCTGGTATAAAATAGATTGTTCGGATGTGCAGCCCCCTCTACATACCCCACTCCTGAATATACAATACTCAAAAAATCCATGTCACACCATTTTATTTTATACTCTATCTCTAAAGAGAGTTTATCCATATTGCCGCCATATACGTTTAATACTTGCAGTGCCTCATTCTTAATGAATTCATTAAGCCGTTCTTCCTTAATATCATTATTTAAATGAGAAATTTGAGGGTAACGAATGATTACTTTTTTTTCAACATATTTTGCATCATTAATTTTATAGTTTATATTCTCAAACTTTTCTATTCCTTCAACCTTTTCTCCTATTGCAGATTCATTTTTAACCTGAACATTCTCCTTCTCAATACCGCCCTCTGCCTTCTCTATATTACAAGAAGTTAAAGTTCCCATACACAATGCTATTAATATAAAGATTAATATCTTATTCACTTAAAATCCTCCAGTCTTTTCCCACTTTCTAGGGAGATGATCTTTTGACTCGTTTAATTTTTTTACCTTTCGTATTTATAGTAAGAAAAATGTTAAAGGGTGTTACAAAATTAATACAATATTCTCTCTATAGTTTAGCATAAATTTCTATACTTTTCCATCTCCCAAGACCAAACAGGGGACGGTTCTTTGTTCTAGAACATAGAACCGTCCCCTGTTTCTATGCAGAATGTGGATATTAGTATCAGCCTAAAAATACAAGTACATCAAAGATTAATTATTTATAGCAATAATCCGTAACCCTTTATTATCCCAATTGTCAAACCATATCATTCCCAATTCAAGCATAATACCCCTGTAATTGCTGTTCATGTATTTTGTATAGCTATTTGAAATTCTCACCTTAAAATCGGCATTAATAATATCATCATAGTTCTGTTTAAATTCCTTGGCATTATTTATTGAAACTTCAGAGTCATTTATTGTTACATGTATTGGATAATGAATAAGTTCCGCCAGACCTTCCTTATTATCTTTTATTATATATCTTTTAATCTTTCTTGCAAATTCTTCGACATCCTCCGTATTAGCGGTGGTTAATGGATAGCGCGTTTCAAAGGTTTTGCCTATCCCATATGTAAGCACCAGTGAAAATGGGGTTCCTGCTTCATTCTTTGGAGATGTATAGATTCCTTCTAAACGTTCACCTTTTAATGTATTAGGCTTTATCTTGCCTGTAAAAAATATGTCATTATCTTCATTGTATAAAATGAAAGAAGCAGTATTAATTTGAATGGTTCCTTGCAAATTGATTTCACCATCATCTTCATTTGGTGTAATATAGGAAGCGGTTAACTGTTCTTCATTTCTATAAATGGCCATACATATTTTTTTTGTACCAATCTTGCCTTTAAAAACACTATTACTATCATTGCTTATAACCCTCTCAACTTTTTCGATATCTATATTATCACCTGGCTTATCCCAAAAATAATTATATTGGGATTGTATTGTGCTATCCGATTTTGCTTGAGACAATAACGTAAACTGTGTTCCGTCAAATTCAAAAACCTCTATGTCATCACTTACTTTTTCTTTAAGCGTAACACCATCCAATTCATATATATAGCTGCTTAACCATACATACATAAGGTTATTATCATCATTAAATTGATAACTGCCCATTTCTAAGAAATAGTCATCTTTAAAAACAGTACGATGTTTTAATATACCCTCCCAAGCTTTCACGAATTTTCCTTTTTCTATATACCACAGATTTGCTGTGAAAATACTAGTACCTGTACCTCCACTTCTATTGACTAATTGATAAATCTTTTTATCATCAATGAGGATAGGCTCGGAAAAATCCCAACTGTCTACATGCCAATTTTCTTCTGCAATTAATTTGTATTTACCACCTTCATAGTAATCAAAAATATAGAAGGTTCCAAGGTGTACACCGGTAATATTTTTTGCTGCTATTTCTAATTCGGGATCATTATCCAAATTAATTACTTCATATACAAACTCATCATAGTACTCAAGCTTATTGTCGCTCTGTTCATTGATCCAAGCGATAACTTCCTCTTTGGAAATATTTTGATTGTTCTCTGCATTATTACCAGCTATTGAGCTAATCGTTTGACAGCCATCATATGATTTAGCCGAACTACTTGCTATGACTAACCCCGCCCCTGTCACTATAAGCAATAGGGCCAGGATCGGAGCAATAATGTATTTGGATGGTATTATTTTCACTATACTAACTCCTTCTTGTTCCTTTATTTTTTTATGATTGCTAGTATTTCTTGCAGCTATTTTTTTATGATTGCTAGTATTTCTTGCAGCCTTCGTCAGCTAAAAAATCGCCCGAATCATAATGTTACAATTTTACCATATTTGAACACAACATGTCAACGCGAAAAACACAAACAGGGGATGGTTCTTTGTTCTAGAACAAAGAACCGTCCCCTGTTTGGTTTTCGATAGCAAAGTAAACACATACTATACACGAAATGCCTATCAAAGTAAACACCATTCTATTTAGCATCACTATTGAATCGGGAAATGAAGAACAATGATTGATAAATAGCATAAATTTACCTGTAAACACACCATTAGTAAAGTATTCAAACATATAATACCCTGCAAGCAGAATAATACTATAATACATTTTTTTTAATACGACAATAGATAACAATGCCAAGGACCCTAGAAAAAACACCTGGGGAATTACTTGCATACACAATGAAAATGGGCTAAAAAAATCGGGCGTATAATCCAACGATTGGATCATCACACTGGTGCTTAAATTCCTGTTTATTGTATAGCACATATTCACCAAACTCGGTATGTATAATAACAT
>JAKSBV010000132.1 GCA_022360955.1 Bacillota bacterium | reverse complement strand
GCTTTTGGCTTTATCACGTTCAAAGCCTTCTTCATTGATCAGGAACTCATCAAGGGGTACCTTCTTTAATTCATCGAATGTATTCGCTGTGTATTTCATCTGTTTTAGTTATGGGAGGAATTAGTATTTCTGTTTCGTATCACCGGGTGCGGATCTGTTTGGCGTGCTCCGGACCTGGTGAGTTATCTGTTATCTGTTAGTCTGTGTGATTGACTGGTTGATGTTCCACTTTATTGCTTTGTCTTCTTAGTATGGACTTGCCGATGACATAGCCCACATAGCCGGTTAATAGCGGTATGATGGTAAATAGTATGGCGATGGGTGTTGGTACTTCCATGGTTTGTTGTTTAATGGTTATTATTGCGTGTTATCGTTTCTTTAAAAAGTTGCATTTTGAAGGTTTCGATTTAAAACCGGCAGCCAGGCATGTGTTAACCGGGAAACGTTACTATTACATTTAACCTGGCTACCGGTGTTTAATGTTATCGTATTCATCTGTTATCAGTCTTTTGTTGTTATGTCATATATTCTATCTTGTATCTTATACCTTATACCTTGCACCTTGTACCTTCTATCTTCCGTCACCCGTCATCGGTCTTCCCTCCTGCCAACACATCAGTACCAAAGGCTTCCAACATATCAGCATCTGTCCTGACGGCTATATCTTCCTCTTCGGTCTGTTGTTGCTCTGCTATCTTCGCTTCTTCCAGGCGCACGATGTGCTGTACTTCTTTTTTGATGCTTTCGTAGTTGTCCTGCACACATTGCTCATTGGCTTCATGGTTAAAGACAATAGGGGAAGAAGGTATTGCTTCAAAAACTGCCTCGCTTTCTGGCATGCCCGGGTAGCCGGTGCCTTTGATGTGTTTACGACCATCGTAGAGCCTGAACAGGGTGCTGAACTGTGAGTGGAACCTTCGCTCTTGCTTGCCGGTTGACTTAACGCCCAGTCCTTCGCCTTCTGAAAAGTTGAGCACATCATCGGCGTTCAGGTATTTCTCTCGATTGACGGAGAAGTTGCTGGAGCCGTCACCTGTGCCTCTGCTCTGGCTTTCTTTGATGACGTCAATCTCGCCCATCAGATCGCTCATGGATACCTGTGTGTCTTTATCGGTGGCTTTGAAATAGAGTTTATTCAGCAGGTTGGCGCATAGTGCTTTGGTGCGCTTCTCACCGTATTCTTTCAGCAGCTGTGCCATGTCCTGTATCACACACATAATGCCGACTTTATTGCTTCGGCAGGTGGCGGGCAGTCGGTCGATGTCATCCAGGAATATTTGAGGAAATTCATCAAACAGGGCGACGGATGGGTAGCGACCTTTCTTGTTCATGGCGTTCAGGCAGGTGATGGAGATAATGGAGGCCAACGGACTCAGTGACTGGGCAAATTCTTCATCGGTAACCAGGCACAGTAGTGCGGGATTGTCTTTGTCGTTTAAGGCAAAATCCACATCGTCGCCGCTCAATACCCAGAATATACGCGGATCCACCAGCTGTGACAGGGAGGATGAAAGTGAAGCGGCGATACTGCCGGCTGTTTTCTCCGGGGCTTTCATATACACGTCGGCCACCATGGTCACGTCATCGTCCTGACTGAACAGGGCTTTGATGGTGTCGGTGGGTATCATGGTCAGAAACACCAGTATATGCGGAAAGGTACAGTGCTCGGGATGGTGCTTTTTGAAAAACAGCAAGCCGCCTTTAAACAGTGCCACGGAGCCGTTAAACCAGATGTCTTTCTTCTCGGCATCGGCGGGCGACAGGGCGGTCAGGAACTTCTTGATCACGGAGTCTACCTTGATCAGGTTGTCAATGATGCGTGGTTGCAGGAAGTTGATCCGATGGGAGCTCTGGGGATTCATAAAGTCAATGACTTTGATATCGACCTCTTTATCCACCACTGCTTTGGGGCGTGGCTTGAGTTGTTGCATGGCTTTGGGTAGCAATGACCAGACGGATTGATCCCATTTCTCCTGGCGCTTTTTTAGCTGGCTGCGGTGGTAATGGAAAAAGGCAATGACCTGGCGGGTCAGCTCCCAGTTCTTGAAATCGAATAAGAGGCCGGGCATGTTCTTCTGTGCTACCTGCCACAGCACGGGTTCGACCAATGAGACGGATTTACCGCTTCCTGCGCCGCCTGAACCAAAGAAGCCCTGGAACACGTTTTTAAAGTTGACCCATCCCTGATTGGTGTACAGGGAGAAGGTGGTGTTATGGCTT
>JAKSBV010000117.1 GCA_022360955.1 Bacillota bacterium | reverse complement strand
GTGACCGCCGCCACATAATGCTCCGACTTCATCCGTCCCTCCACTTTGAGGCCGTCCACGCCGGTCTCCAGCAGTGCTTTGAGATGGGGCATCATGTTGAGATCCTTTGAGTTGAAAAAGTGCAGGCCCCGCTCATCCTCCTCGATGCGGTACACTTCACCGGGACGCTTTTGCTCGACTAGATGATACTCCCAGCGGCAGGGCTGGGTGCAGTGGCCTTGGTTGGCCTCCCGACCGGTCAGGTAGCTGCTGATGGCGCACCGCCCCGAGTAGGCCATGCACATGGAGCCATGGACAAAGACCTCCAGCTCTAGAGAATCGGGAGTTTCCTTCCGCATTTTGTGGATCTGATCGAGGGACAGTTCCCGCGCCAGTACGATGCGCTTGATACCCTGGTCATGCCAGAAATTTGCCGCATAGGTGTTCATGGTATTGGACTGGGTGCTCAGGTGGATCTCCATACGGGGGACCACTTTCTGGACAAAGGTGATGATCCCCGGGTCAGCCACGATCAGCGCGTCCACCCCGATGGTATCGAGATAGACGAGATACGCCTCCATGCCCTCAAAATCATCATCCCTGGCAAAGAGATTGACGGTGACATAGACCCGCCTGCCCAAGGCATGGGCCTGCTCCACCGCACTTTTCAGTTCGTCATTGTCGAAATTGCCGGCCAAGACCCTCAGGCCAAATCGCAGGCCCCCGAGATAGACGGCATCGGCGCCGTAGGCCATGGCCATCTCGAATTTGCTGGGATTGCCGGCCGGGGATAGGAGTTCGCACTTTTTCACCACGTATCACCTCACAGAGGATTATATAAAAGGGCAGGATGAACGTCAAATCCCTTTGTATTTTCTGTTATGCTCAAAATGAATTGTCGAATATCTCAACACAGCAATAAAAAAGGCAGCAAACGCTGCCTCAAATATTTTTATTGATCCCTTATCATCGTGTTTTATTTGCTCTGATTGTCTCCCCATCCATCTCATAGTCGATGGGGATATCCACACCGTAGATCTCCTTAACAAGGGCTGCAAACTCTTTTTGCTTGATCCCCAGCATGCTCTTTTTGTCGATGAGCGGCAGGCCGACTGTGGGAACGGTGTGACGGTCCATGCTTTCCTCGAGATCCAGTTTGTTGGCAAAGAGCGCAAGGGCCGCCAGCTGCTCCGTGCTCAGGTTGGTGTAAGATTTTTCACTGATGGCATCGTAGTACTCCGGTATCTTGAGGATCTTGCCCCGCTCTTTGAGCTGCTCGACCACAGCCATGACGATGCGCTGCTGCCGGTCCATACGGGCGATGTCGGTACCATAGCCCTTTCTCACCCGGGCATAGTCCAGTGCCTGCTGTCCGGTGAGCTTCTGATACCCCTTCTGCACCTCGCGGCCGCAGATCTTGACATGGATATCCACATCATAGTAGAGTCCGCCGGTGATATCGATAATCTCCTTGACCACCGTCATATCCACCGCCATGTAGTAGTTGACCGGGATGCCGCCCAGTAGCACCTCCACCGTGTCCATGGTGTTTTCAAATCCCTGCATCTTAAATTTGCCGCCTACCGAAAAGGCTTCGTTGATCCGCGTTTTGCGCTC
>JAKSBV010000198.1 GCA_022360955.1 Bacillota bacterium | reverse complement strand
TATGAATGTATAAAGTAAGATGTGTAAAGACGAAGGTGATGTTTCCCCTCATAAAGGAAATATTATCAAGAAAAGGGAGTGTGCGTATTACGGTTACGGGGATGAGTATGTATCCTTTTTTAAGACAAAATATTGACAGTGTTGAGCTTTCCCCTACCGATTTTGAGCATATATGCCGCGGAGATATCGTATTGACAGTCAGGGACAACGGTCAATATATTTTACACCGTGTACATCGCAAAGAAAGGGATGTTTTCTATATGGTAGGTGACGCCCAACACCGGATTGAAGGACCTCTGCGGCCCCATCAGCTGGCAGCAGTTGTAACCGCTGTTTGGCGAAGAGAAAGGCGCATTCAATGCTTGGATCTTCGATGGAGGTTGTTATCGGCTCTGTGGCTGAATACACTGCCTTTTAGAGCTTTCGTTATGAAGTCTTACGGTTATTTACGCAGAATAATGGGCAGGTAATATAGTAAGGGGGCACGTTAATTTGAAAAATCTTTGGGAGACGATAAAATGGCTGGGAGGACAAGTCCGGCCGTTTATTTTTTTACTTTCTATTATTGTAATAGCCGGCACTGTGTTGTCCTTGTGCGGGGTAAGCATGGCGGTCATATCAAAAATCCTGGTTGATGCGGCTGTAGAAGGTGAAAGAAGTCGAGCAGTCCGGGCGGCTATTTTATTTGCTGTGCTTATTCTGATAAAAATAGGATTACGGGCGGTAGTTTCCGTCATGTCTGCCCGTGCGTTAGAAGAAATGTCCAATCGTATGCGAAAAAGGCTTTTTGTTCATTTTTCAAAAGTTGTATGGAAGGATTTTTCTAAATATCACAGCGGGGATGTGCTGACACGGATGACCAGCGATGTGGGCACAATAGCGGCCGGGCTTGTCAATGTTTTTCCAAGCATTATATCCTTGGGTGTACAGCTCTTGGCAGCCTTTGTGGCGCTGTTTATTTTTGAGCCGTTATTGGCTGTGCTGGCATTTATGCTTGGGCCTGCCGCTGTCTTGTTCAGTCGTTTTTTCGGACGAAAGCTTAAGCATATACATATTAAGGTGCAAGAGGCCGAAAGTACTTATCGTTCATTCATGCACGAGTCTGTGCAGAATATGTTGATTGTTAAGGCATTCTGTCTTGAGAAAAACCGTACGGACCGCGTCGGAGAACTGCAAAATGAGAAGCTGGAGTGGGTGTTGCGCCGAAGCCGCCTGAGTGCCGGTGTCAGTTCCGCACTTTCTCTCGGCTATTGGATGGGGTATTTTCTTGCATTCGGATGGGGTGCCTTGCTCCTTGCGGAGAATGCAACCACCTTCGGCACGCTTACTGCATTTCTTCAATTGGTAGAACAGATACAGGCACCATTTATCGGACTTGCCTATACACTCCCGAGAGTGATCGGGACCGTGGCTTCTGCCGGCAGACTTAGGGAATTTGAAGGCCTGCAGCTTGAAAAGGATGGCCGGATAGCCCCCTGTTGGGCTGCGGCAGGTATTCGATTTGAAGATGTTTATTTTGCTTATGAACGGGATAAACCTATTTTTAGAGATGTATCCGTAGAGATACGACCGGGTGAGACCGTAGCACTGATGGGTTTGTCAGGTGCGGGCAAGACTACGCTGGTACGCCTGCTTCTTGCCCTTATACGGCCCGAAAGCGGGTCCGTATCCTTTACCGACGGCGGGAAGGGAGCATTTGATGTGGGCGCCGCCGGGCGATCATTGATATCCTATGTACCGCAAGGAAATACATTGTTTTCCGGTACCGTAGCAGAAAATCTTTATGTTGGCTGCCCAGATGCTGAGGATCATGAACTGGAGTCTGCCCTGCGTTGGGCCTGTGCATGGGAATTTGTTGAGAAGCTGCCCGACGGATTGGGTACGGTCATAGGCGAACGGGGGCTTGGCCTTTCGGAAGGACAGGCTCAACGGATTGCAATTGCGCGTGCGTTGCTGCGAAAAGTGCCCATACTGATTTTAGACGAAGCCACCTCGGCACTGGATGTGAATACGGAGATCAAGATATTACAAAATCTTCGCAGTTTAAGGCCGGCCCGCACATGTGTTATCATTACCCATCGCCCTGCCGTTCTTGAGATAGGCTGCCGGATATTGAAGCTGGAAGAGGGAAGCCTTCGCGAACGGAGGGGAGGAGAGACTACTGCAACCCCGACCGGTGAAGTAGTTTAGCACGTTTTTTGAGAACAGACACGGTTTTTTTGGAGGAGAAAAGGGTCGCTTTTACATAGAACATAAATTCTTTACGGCTCATGTGATGTATGATGCGGTGCATCCATGCTACAGGAGTGAGAAAAGGGTATTTTACGGCATAAGCATATCGGTGGGCAAGTCTTTTGGGGGCAGGGAAGAGTAAGGACATATAATATTTGACTTTGCCGGAAAAATGACTGCAGTCTTTATAATCTGCGTATTGCAGCAGTGAATTGCCAAATACTCGGGCAAAGGTTTTATTTCCGAAAACGCCGCTTGAAATAATATCGTCGGCAATCTCGTCAATTAAGGGATTTCCATAAGACGTTTCATCCTCAGGAAGAGTGTCTAAAGGATAGGGTGCTTTCATATCAAACATTTGTTTGCAAAGTGTGAATAGAATAGCCGTAAAACGCTGAATACCGTATATTTCCGACCGCTGATAGAATACACACCAATCAATTGCCGATTCCAGCGATTCAACCAGCAGTACCAGGTCACAAAGTTGTCGAAGCCCAAAGCCGGATCTGAGAAAGTGACTGGCCATATGCAGGCAGAGATACAAGATCTGGTCTTCGGGGGCAAGTTTTAAAACAGGTACATTGCAGATATCAACGGGTAAGGCATTTTTCCATATAGCTGCTTCAAAACTTTGTGTATGCTGAATAAATTTTGGATTGGTGAGCCTTTGATGCAGTTCGACCGCAAGATGCGTAGGGTGACTAAAATGGATATGTTTTGAATCGGCACGGCTTTCATAATACCCTATCTGTAAAAGCAGATTTTTTGCATCGGACATATGATCCTTATGTACCAGTATATCTGCATCCCCCATAGTACGTAATTCCGGTTGGGGGTAGAGCTCCCTGAGTACTAATCCTTTCAAGGCTATCACCGGGATGTTTGACTGGTTGAAAGCGCTCAGTACGTCTTTCATTTTTTGCATGTGTTGGATTTGTTCTATGCCGGCAAATAGAGTCGTTTTTTGCCATTCAGACATGAGTTTGTTATTTGGTTCCGGGTGAGTGTCCCGATTCTTTACAACCGGATATATAAGCGTATGGATTTGATGAGCCTTCGATTCCTCAAAAACAGCTTGCCAATTGACGCCTTTTTCGATATTTTTTTTGTATTTTTGGCCCCGTATTGCAGCCGAGAGAAGATTGACCAATAACTGTTGATTGCTGTCCATGGCGTACCTCCTTCAAAAATTTATTGGTGATTCTTATAGCCTGATCTCATTCAAGTATAACACGCTAAATTCAAAAACACAACAAAAATTACAATATTATACACAGAAGGTTTATTCTGATATAATTCGATTAATTTAAAAAAAGACTTTACACGATAGGATAAATATGTTACAATTTTATTAAATAAGTATTAAGAAATTTAATAAAATAGTAGAAATTCTTTTTAAAAGGCTTTAAAATCGAATAATGTTAGCTGATAGAGATAACCAACTACAGCCTAAAAATACATTTGAACAAATAATGACGGGCCTGCGTTTTTGTTCAAATATAAATTCGATTTTAAAATGCGCTATCCATAATAACAAAGGTGGACTACAAATGAAAAAGCTTAAAAAAGGTATATTGGCATTGTCGATTGCTGCAGTAATCGGAACCTGTGTGGTTCCTCAGACGTTATACGCTTCGGAACCCCTTGACTCGTCTTCCGAAGAGCTTGCGGCTCAAGCGGAAATGCCCAGCAGCTGGGCAGAACAAGATGTTGAGAAGGCGAAGGAATATGTCCTGATTACCGAATCGGTAAAACAAAATTATCAACAGAATATTACAAGAGAAGAATTTTGTGAGCTTGTCGTTAACTTATATAGGGCATTTGAGGGAAAAGAAGTGGAACCGTTGCAGTATAATCCGTTTATGGATACGGAGAATCCTGATATACTAATGGCGTATAAATTGGGTATTTTAATAGGAACATCAAAGGGTAAATTTGAACCTGGTCAATTTATTACCCGCGAAGAAGTAAATGTAGCATTCTTGCGTACCATGCAGATTACGAAGCCGGGATTTAGCAGTTACGTTGCCAAGCCCGTCCTATTTGAAGACCAAGATAACGTATCGCGCTGGGCAGAGGAGGCGGTTATTTATTTCAAACATAAAGGTATTATTTTGGGGAACGGAAAAAACACATTCAACCCTAAAGAGTATGTATCTAAGGAAGCTGCTGTTGTGATGGTAAAGAGGATGTATGAAGTCTTTTATTTGCAATATGAAGATAAGACGGTACAGTTAAACAATCTGTTGCAGCAGCAAATGGGTAAGCCCTATAGATGGGGTGGCACCGGTCCCATGGGCTTTGATTGTTCGGGTTTGGTTCAATATATTTATAAGCAGTTAGGTACTTCATTGCCCAGAACAGCGGCACAGCAGTCCAGAGCTGTGGTGCATATAGCCAAAGAAGATTTAGAATACGGAGACCTTGTGTTCTTTGCACGAGATGGAAGTAATATCCATCATGTCGGTATTTACATTGGTGAAGGTCAATTTGTACATTCTCCGCAAACGGGAGATGTAGTAAAAGTGTCCCCCCTTGATATGGGATATTACGCAAGAACCTATAAACACGGCGGAAGGCTGTAAGGCAGGGACAGGTACATCTGTTGCACATAGAAGATAATATATTTTAATGGAATTTGTAGTTGAATAAAAAAAGTAATACCAGCTTTGTTTGTCAACTACATTAATAGGGTCAAGGTTTACTATCTTTCATAAATGTTATAGGTAAAAGGATAAACTTCTCCAGCTGTTTTCCCAAATTTTGCAGCAAATTCTTTTGCATCTATTTCTTCAATTTCTTGATTTCCTTTATGAATTCTTACATTCCATATTTCGTCACCCTTTTCAACCAGTAATTCGGCATGATAGGTCGTACCGTCGGCAAAAGTAACTTTTCCGTTTTTCCAAGGCATATCGGTCTATGCTCCTTTCTAGTTTTATATAAGCTTATTTTGAGCATAAATGAAATGTCTTATACCAGGTGAATAGCGCAACAGTAAAGTTTTTTCTGTAAATTAATTGAAAAAAATGAAGAAAAAGAGTAATCGACAACAAATTTTGATAAGATTTTTATACAAAGTGAGATATAATAATATTGTCAAAAAGTATAAGTTTTTGATTGAAAAGCAATGAATAATTGTTATGGATAGGGCCCAAAAACGTACTTAATCGGTGATGTAATCGATTTTGCATACGTGCAAGTTGGGCGGTTTATTTAGATATTGATGGTAAAATATTATAAATTTGTATAATTAAACAAAGGAGGATGCAGTATGAATTTAGTGATTGTAGATAATCATCCGTTAGTGAGAAAAGGACTTGCTTCTATATTAGTCCAGGAAAAAGAATTTGAAAAAATACATGAAGCTTCCGGTGTTGAGGAAGGAATGAATTTAATTATAAGACAAAAACCGGATATAGCGATGATAGATATAAGTCTTGGCAAAGAGGACGGGTTGCAAATTGTTGAAAGAGGTAAAACAATGGTGTTTGATACGAAATTCATCATACTGACATCAGCGATTAAACAAGAAGAGTTTTGGAGAGCTGAAAAAATTGGGGTAGACGGTTACATATTAAAGAAGGCTTTTGCCGAAGATCTTTTATATGCAATCCGGCTAATCAAAAGGGGGAAAAAATATTATGATCCTGACATCTTAGAGTATAAGCTTATGCAAAAGAAGAACAATGCCATTTATCAGCTAACGCCCAGAGAAAAAGATGTTTTTAACCAACTCAGCAAGGGACTTAGCAATATGGAAATAGCGAAACAATTGTATATATCGGAGCATACTGTAAAAAAACATGTCAGCAACATATTGTCTAAATTAAATTTGGCCCATCGTACACAAGCGGTAATTTTCGCACTTAATATCAATAAATGTGGATAGATCAGGTTTTAAAACCTGATCTATATAGAGGGTGCATGTAATAAGGTCGAAGAATATCGGCTGCAGGGATAGATTTTTTCACTTATATTATATGCACGCCGCAGTAAAGGCATAAAGCAACAGCCATTCAACGGTTCCCACGGTGTAGAGGATAAAGGCATACTTAGTATGTTGACAGGGATTGTTAACTTTTGAGTTAAGAAGTTGGAGGTGAGTTCAATGAGGCGTTTCAAAAAGAAAAAAATAAAAAGGTTAAGCCGTTTTGGCATGATGTGTATGGTGCTTATATTATCTATGAATTTAATTGGTGTGGGATATGGTTTTTGGACCGATGGAATGGACATAGAAGGTGTGGTCTCGACAGGTAATATTGATCCGGTTTTTAGCAAATATGGGCTGTATGAGTTAGTGGAAGAAGGATATCCTGCGTGTTCAACGGATCTAAGATTGGATGATGGCGGTAAAAAATTATATATTCATATTCAGGATGCCTATCCCGGTTATTCGGCTCGTATACGATTTGAAATAACGAATCAAGGCACGGTACCTATTATTTGTGATATGGCCACCGATAGTATCGCCGATTGCTTGAGCATAAGAGTGAATGAACCGACAGGGATGATCAAAGGGTTTGGAGAGAGCAAAGAGGGAGAAGTGGAGATTACGGTCGGCGATGTGGTGCAAGATGAAAGCTATGAGTTCACAGTGAACTTATTATTTGAGCAATGGAATACTGTTAAATAAAGATACCCAACTTTAAACGCAAATACAAATTCGATTTTAAGGTTGGGTATCTATTACACAAAAAATTCAGTCTTTTATCTATTCAACGCAAAACATGCAATAGCTTTAACGTAAATTCTTTTTCCCGTGCGCTCTATCAGTTGTTTTTGAGCGGATGGACAGACTTTGGTATTTCAGGACAAAGAAATATGGAGTTGGAGGTGTTTTGATGCTTAAAAAAATATTTGTGCTTTTATTTAGTGTGATCGTAGCGTTATTGGTGATATCAAATGGCTATGGTGTATGGCGTGACAATGTAAGGGTTAAGGGTTCGGTCAATACGGCCAGTGAATTTGTGGGTCAATGTGTTTATGGCAATTTGGAGGATAATGATAATTTTGAACCTATCGATGTAAGTGTAGGGGAAGAGGTATATCAAGGATCCTTAGGCAGCAGCGGAGAAGAGGTGCAGGTATTTCAGATTATGAGATGAAGACAGTATACTGCAGCTTTAAAGTACATTTGAACAAGGATGTTTTAAAAAATGCATAATCCGTCTATAACGGAAGAAGGGGAGCAAAGATTATGACAGCCAGTAAAGAATTGATTGGGACAAGACCGTTCAAGTACAGATACCTGTTGTTGATTGCAGTACCATTATGTATATATGTAATGGAAAATTTAACGATGCTCACATTCACGAAAGGTACGCTTTTTACATATTTTATAAAACCTCTCTTGTGGGTCGGCGTAGCATATATAATTTGGTTATTGCCCCGAGTACGGGCGAAAGGACCGCTTCGCCTGCGGCGTCTTATCAACTGGTGGGCCGTAAATTGTGCTGTTTTTTACATTTTGTTGATGGTTATCTGCGGGATGATCGAAGGATTTGGCAGAAGTCCGTATAATCAAACACCCTTGGGTATTCTGATGAATTTATTTTTCTTATCCGCGGTTTTGATTGGAGAAGAGTCGGTAAGAGCCTTTTTGATCAATCATTCGACGCGAAAATATCCTTTACTCATGATAGGAGTCATTGCGTTATTTATGACGTTATTAAGCTTATCCTTTAACAGGTTAATCGCTTTGAGGACAAGCATTGATATCATGAAGTATATTGGCGAATATTTTCTCCCCAGTTTTTCCAATCACTTGCTGGTTTCCTATTTGGCCTACTTGGGCGGTGTCGTTCCGGCAGTTATTTATCTGGGTATTTTACAAGCTTTACATTGGTTTTCGCCGATACTGCCGGATTTGGGTTTGATTTCAAAGGCATTGGTAGGAACATTATGTCCGATTTTCAGCCTTATGTTTATTCAAAGCCTCTATGTAAGAGAAGCCAGGGAGGCCAGAAAAGAGATAAGCAAGGAAAGCCCGGTAGGATGGAGTGTAACCAGTATTGTGTCTATCGGTATCATTTGGTTTACCGTCGGACTTTTCCCCGTCCATCCCTGCGTAATTGCAACGGGAAGCATGAAACCCATGATAGACCCGGGAGATATTATATTGGTGAAGAAAACGGATCAAACAGAGATACAGCAGGGAGATGTCGTACAAATCAAAAGGCAGAATTTTTACATATTTCATCGCATCATAGACGCCAAGGAGGAAAAGGACGGGGTAAAATATCTAACCAAAGGGGACAACAATACGGCGCCTGATACGGAATTGGTAAGACCTGAGGAGATCAAGGGGAAAGTGATTTATGTCATTCCGAAAATCGGATGGCCTACATTGCTGCTAAAAGATCAAAATACAGTTGCGGTTGAAGAAGTAGAATTCTAGCCTTCAATTTATGTTGGGAGTTGATTTCAAATGAAGATAAAGCTTAACCAATATGTGAGAATGAGTGGTATTGTATTGAGTATTGTGATGATAGTGGTCCTCGGTTTTTTTCTATATATGGCGCTGAATAAACCGGGTATGATCGAAGAAGAAATCCCCCTTTATGCCTATGAACAAAAAGGGAGTGTCAACTACAACGTTACGTTACATCCCAATATCCTCTACACGGAAGGCAGTCGTGGAGCAGGAGAGACATATATTTCAAAATTTGTGGATACAATCGCAACAGATTTTTCATATCAGTTCAAGGGAGAGCGTGCGGCCGATATAAAAGGCGAATATGAGATTATCGCCGTAGTAGAAGGTATCAAGAATGATGGAGAAAAGATAGAAACCATATGGGAGAAATCTTTTATACTGGCGCCTAAAACCGCTTTCAGCGGCGAAGATAATGCCGCTTTTGTTCAGCAGAATATGCCGATAGAGCTTGAGAAATATAATGCCTTTGCACGGCAGGTGATGCAAGATTCCGGAATCAATTCGGAGGTGAGGATGACGGTTTTTTGGAATGTTGACCTAAAAGCAAAAACAGACAAAGGGGTCGCAGAAGAAAAAATTTCTCCGAAAATGGTCATTCCTTTAAACACAAAATTTTTTCAAATCGAAGAACATCTTATCCAAAATCAAGCAGGTCATATAGGCGAAATGAGACAAATTCCGCTGCCGGTCAATAGAGCAAAAGTCATAACCTACATTGTTATCATGGTCCTAGGTGCAATGCTATCGGTATTCTTATTGTTTTTCACTGTAAAGGGTGTAAGCCAGGACCCCTTACAAAAAAAATTAAAGAAAATCTTCAAAGTCCACGGAGACCGGCTGGTTGCACTAAACAATGAAGTAGCGGCCGCACATGAAACGCAAATAGCGGTGAAAAGTATGGAAGATCTTGTCCGTATTGCAGATGAAATAGGACATCCCATCATGTATAAACATCAATCCGATTTGAAACACATATCCTCTTTTTATGTGCTTAAGGATTCGAACACATATACCTTTAGAGCATAAAAAAGCCTTCATTGTAAAATAAATTTCTATACCGTTTTGCAAGTTTCAATCACAATTTCAAAAATGTTTATTGTTAAAGGGAGTATGGATTTTCCCTTTACAAACTTTATTTTCGAAGACTAAACAGTGTGTATGGTTAGTCTTCTTTTTAATGTATTTTGCAGGTCTGGCCGCGCGGCAATGAACGCCGGGGCCTGGGGCAGCGCCCCAATGGGGGTGAATAAATTCTGGTTGAAAAAAATTATTCCAACAACTGGTATTCCAAGGCAAAAAAGTAGTTGAAAGCTGAGAGATGAGGGTTGAGAATGTCCCACCGTGCACCACATCTTGTCTCTGATTACTTTGCGTTCCTGCTTCGTTATATTCTGACTTCCGCCCTCTGACCTCCGGCCTCCGGTACATAAGGTCATTTCCATAATTTTCTTCACCTACACTAAATACACCTCCAATGGCACTAAATGATCAAGTCCGGTAACTACTTATAAAAAAATCAACCGTCAATTCACCTCCGGTTTTTGTACGCTTTTTTCTGCTTTATAAACGTCATTATGTTCAATTTTCGTAAAAAGCAGCACTTCATACGGGCGTTTTACTTTCAAAACGAGAATTTTATTTACAAAACAGGATGTTGGGTTACAAAATCGGATACCCGTTATGCAAACGGGACTTTCGTTTTTCAATTGACCCGCATAAAAAAAGTTTTGTCGAAGTATGTATCGCATTTAAACAATCTCTTTTTGAACCTTAAAAGCCTTCCATAATGGGCTGTTCAGCCTTTTATAGTACCAAAGAACTAGAATGGTAATCTGTAACTACCATGGCAAAAATAGTAAAAAAGAGCATGTAGAAGTAGCCTTTAGCGGGAAGAAATTTGAAGGAAATAATTGTAAAATAAGAATAACAAGATTATTAAGAAGATAACGCACTTTAAACTTTAAAATGCATTTAGTGAAGGGGGGATCGAAAAATACATGATTCGTTTTGGTTATATCCGATGATCATCAATGCTACCTTTTATGAAAAATCTTTGAATGATTATGGATTGGATAAAGAGAGGCACTTTACACCTTAAAATACATTTGAACAATTATTGGTCGCACAATATGTGCAACAACGATGGCTCTGCATTTTTTGTTCAAATATCAATTTAATTTTAAAGTGTGATATGCATAGTAACCAAAGCGATGAGGATTCTGCGTTTTTTGTTCAACCATAGACTTGATTTTAAAGTGCGATATCTACGGATAGCCAACTTTACACCTAAATATAGATTCGATTTTAAAGTTGGATATCTATATAAGGTACAAAGTGCATTACAAAAATTAAAGAAAAGAGGTTGATGGTGATGAAAAAAACTAGGTTTCTGGCGTTAACACTTGTTGTGGCAATCATGCTGATAGGAGCAGGATATGCGCAATGGACGGATCAATTGGTAATGGCCAATACGGTAACAACCGGCGAAATGAACGTGGAGTTTGTTGAGAAGTGCGGCTATCCCAGCTGGTGGGCTTGCGAAAGAGACGGAAAATATATCACCGGCGGCATTGATGAGAAGGACAAGAAGAAAATGAGCGTTTCCTTTGAAAATCTTTATCCTGGCAGTTTCGTAGCCTACGATGCATTGATTCAGAATAAAGGAACGATTCCTGCCGTATTTGATAATGCGGTTGTGGAGTTTGATGCATCTTCCAGTCCTGAATTGAAAGGCAAATTGCATTTCTATATGGCCATTTCCCACTATGATGTGGACGGCAAATATATACCTTGCAGCGGTAGAAAGGTTGCGGCAAAAAGCTTGAATGAGTTGGAAAGGAAATTAAACAGGTTATTAAAGGAGATAAGATTGGAACCGGGCGAATATATCTCTTTTGATATTCCCGAAGAATTTAAAGAAGATGCCGCAAAAATAATACCGGGATATGATGTGAATTCAAACAATTGTGCGTATTTTTGGCTCCCCTCTAGTGTTACAAACGAAGATAATGTAGAAAACAAAACCGTTAAGTTCACCATGACGATAAACTGGAAACAGCATAACGTCCAATAATCCTTGTTTTATCGTGTAGAATGATTTAAATGAAAAGCAGGGTTGAGAGACCCTGCTTTTCAGCAGTGAAAAGGCCCAAGCTGCACATTTTTATATATTTTGCGGTGAACATTTTTAAGTTCCAAATTTTGCAGGCAGAGAAATATGAGATGTTTTAAACATAAAAGTAAAAAGACTTTACAAAAAAACTTAACGATACCCAAAATGGAAACTACAATAAAGGTGAAAATTTAATAAATATAAAAATACTACAAAAATTTTTACCTTTGTAGTTTCCGAAAAAGAAACGAACAAAAAAGAGAATGGAGGAAATGCTTTGAAAATATTGGTCACCGGAGGAGCCGGTTTTATAGGTTCACACGTTGTAGATAAATTGCTCGCTAAAGGAAATGAAGTTGCCGTCGTTGATAATCTTTATACCGGTAAGTTAGACAATATAAACCCAAGAGCAAAGTTCTATAAGATGGATATTTTAAGTGGAGCGGTATCGGATGTTTTTGACGATTTTAGGCCCCAGATCGTTATTCACAGTGCCGCACAAATAGATATCGCACAATCATTGAAAGATCCGTTTTTCGACGCGGCCATAAATATAAACGGCACCATTCGAATACTGGAAGCTTGCAGACAAAGCGGTGTGCAAAAAATTATATATTCTTCCTCCGCAGCCGTATACGGTGACCCTAAATATTTGCCGGTTGACGAACAGCACCCTGCGCATCCCTTGTCTTATTACGGTATTTCCAAATATGCCCCTGAGCATTACATAAGAGTGTGTGGCAAACGCTATGGGATTTTATATACCATATTAAGATATGCCAATGTATATGGTGTACGTCAAGATCCTAAAGGAGAAGGAGGTGTGATTTCCATTTTTCTCAATAAAATGATGAATGGAGAACAACCGACCATCTTTGGAGACGGGGCACAGACAAGAGATTTTGTTTACATTGAGGATGTCGCCAGGGCCAATATCGCCGCCGTGACAAGCGGCAATAATAAGACAATTAATATTAGCACCAATAGACCCACGTCCGTTGCTACATTGTTTGAGTTGATGAAGCGGAGGATGAAAAGTGGGTTAGTCCCCGTTTATGGTGACGAAAGGGAAGGAGACATCAAACATAGTTGTTTAGATAACAAAAAGGCTAAAAAATATTTGAATTGGGAGCCTCGATATGAGTTGAGTGAAGGTTTGGCAGAGATCATTGACTATTATTATACCGATTTTTGTGTTCGGACGTCGGAGATTGCAATATAGGAGCAAGGTCTGCGATTCTGTAGAAAAAGTTATTAGGATTGTTAAAGGTGGGATTTATATCGTCTCGTAAAGTAAAGGAGAGAATCAAATGTTTAGTAACTGGTTTAAAAAAGAAAGTAAGCTATTTGATGCTATACATGTTATGGTAGATATTTTATTGGTTTGTTTAGGTCTTTGGACAGCATTTGCATTGAAAGAAAGTCAAGGATTTGCCGTTTATCACAAAATCTTCTGCATGGTGACCGTTCCGATATCCGTACTAGCTGCGGCGGTGTTCTTTCATATATATGGTGTTTTTAAGTGTGAAGGCAAATCATATCGTGAAACTATATTTTCCGTATTTTTGGCGTTAGCCTTTGTGAATGTATTCACTATGGCCCTGACACTCTTGTTTAAAGCGCCTATGATTTCCATTACAACATTTTTATTTGCTTTCCTGTTTCAATTCACCTATTTATTAATTTGGAAACATATCGTTTTCGTAATATATCCGGTGTTTTATAGACCAAAAACTGCCTTGATATTTTCAACAGAAGATGACATATTGCAAATGACGGAAAAGGTACTGGCAAAAAGCAAAAAAATTTTTGAAATGAAATACATATGCAAAGAGCTTAATCAAGAAACGTATCAATTAATGCAAGAAGTCGATGTGGTCATTATCAGTTCCAGCACCAATAATAATCATAAAGAAGCAATCGTTTCCTATTGTATGGAAATCGATAAGACCATTTATATGATACCGGAGTTATTCGAAATATCGTTATTTAATGCAAAGATGGCACAATTTGACGATATGCCGGCCCTTTGTATCGAGAATCTTCATTTATCCATTGAACAACGGTTTTTAAAGAGAACGTTTGATATCGTCATGGCGCTGGTATTTATATTGCTTTCTTTACCGGTTATGATAGCGGCCTATATAGGCATAAAGCTTTGCGATGGAGGGCCGGCCATATTTGCACAGGAAAGAGTCACCCGATGGAACAAAAAATTTAAATTATATAAATTCAGAACAATGACGGTAGATGCGGAGAAATACACAGGTCCGGTATTAGCAACGGACAAAGACCCTCGTATTACCCCTATTGGCGCTTTGTTGAGGACAACCAGAATTGATGAGATTCCGCAGTTTTTCAATGTATTGATGGGGGATATGAGCATTGTAGGGCCCAGGCCGGAAAGGCAGTATTTTATAGCAAAATTTGAACAGGAGATACCTGACTTTGGCTACAGGCTTGCTACAAAAGCGGGTATTACCGGACTGGCACAGGTGCTGGGGAAATATACGACAAGACCGAAAGACAAATTGCGGTATGATTTGCTGTACATCAGAAATTATTCTTTTGGGCTGGATATAAAGATTATTTTGCAGACCATTAAAATTATGTTTATGAAGGTGAGTTCACAGGGCGTTGAAACCGAAAAAATGGTGGATAAGATCGAAAAAGAATCGCTGGAAATAGTGGCTAAGAAAGTTGTGAACTTGGAATAATATTTATATTTTTTCTATAAGTGAGAAAGACAAATCAAGCAGGTTTCCGAAATGGTTAGTTAATAGATGAAAATCACGTGAAAAGGAGGTAATGAGAACAGGATGGACAATAAAGTCAGTATCATAATACCTACCTATAAACGGAGTAAATTCCTGTCAAGGGCCGTTGATTCTGCATTGAATCAAACGTATCCCCATATTGAAGTGGTTGTTGTAGATGATAATCCGCCGGATTCCATTTACAGATTTGAAGCTATGGAAGTTATGGCAAAATACGGCGATGACAAGAGAGTAATCTATATCAAAAACGAAAAGAATCTTGGGGGCGCCCTTGCCCGTAATGAAGGGATATGGAAGTCTTCAGGCAATTACATAACCTTTCTTGACGACGATGACATATATTTGCCGGACAAGGTGAGGAACCAGATGGAATATATGATTGCAAACGATGTAGAGATGTCATTTGCGGATGTTAGGATACATAATTCGACAGACAAGCTGATTGACTACAGAGAGCATTCGTATATCGGCAATATGTGCAACGAAGAGCTGTTGAAGCAGCATATCATGCACCATCTGACACCTACCGCAACCTATATGTATAAAAGGAAATCCATCATGAGAATTGGCGGTTTTGACGACGCCAAAGTAGGACAAGAATTTCTGCTAATGCTGAAAACAATTGAAAGCGGGATGAAAATAGGGTATATACCCAAGGCACAAGTGATTCAATATGTACATAGCGGTGAGCGTATTTCAATCGGAGAGAAAAAAATTAAGGGCGAAAAAGACATTTATAATAACAAGAAAAAATATTTTCACAGGTTATCCGAGCGTCAGAGACGATATGTTAAATTCAGATATCACGCCGTTATGGTAGTTGTGGGCATCAGAAGCAGAAAGTCTTTAACCGCTGTAAATCATTTGTTTTCTGCGTTTTTTACCTCGCCCACGGATTGCCTTAATGAATTGAAAGAACAGATAAGAAAACTACGCAAATACGACAAATGTGAGATATGAAATGGTGTTTAAAGACTTTTCATCTATGGAATGCAAAAAAGAAGTTGCAAGATAGCACCTGTTTTTTGGCATTGCATGAATGAATGAAACCCAGGATACGGAACCTTAAAATCGGATTTATAGTGCCAAGCTACAGGGGGTCTTGAGAAAGATAGCGATATAAGCAAAATATTAGGAAGCTGATAGCATTCATAGATTATAGTTTTTAAGGTATAAAATCAGATGGCAGGTGAAGGCGATGAGCATGAAAAACAAAGTGAACAAATTATGTGTTATTGCACCAAAATATCCGACAGCACAAAATCCTGTATATACTTTTGTGGACCAGTTGGTATGTGCACTTGTGGATAACGGTATCGAGTGCAGCGTGATCTCGCCCTATAGTATTACGCAGCAAATGCTGAGGAATACTGCGGTGCTGCCGAGGAAAAAAAAGAGAATCACAAAAAATAACAATGCGTTTTATATATATTCTCCCCGATATATATCCTTATCACGCAGTATATTTAACATAAAAACCTCAATGTACACATACAAAAACTTTAAAAACGCAGTTATTCAAGAATATAAAAAACGAAGCTTACAGGCCGATGCCGTATACGGACATTTTATATACCCTTCCGGCATGTGTGCCGCTGATTTGGGAGAGATGTTCGATATACCGTCTTTTCTGGCCTATGGTGAGAGTTCACCGGCTCTCTACAATCACATCACAAAGTCGGTATTGCAAGAGAAGCTGAAGAAGCTGAAGGGTATTATATCCGTATCGAGTGAGAACAAAAGAGAACTCCTGGATATGGGATTAATGGAAAACGGCGATATGATAAGTGTTTTTCCCAATGCAATAGACGAAAGTAAATTCTTTAAAATCAATAAAAATGTTGCAAGAAAGCGGCTTGGCATTGATGGTGATAAATTTGTGGTTGCATTTGTGGGGCATTTCATCGAAAGAAAGGGTGTTGCGTTTCTTTCTAATGCATTGAATCAAGTTGAAGATGTGTATTCGGTGTTTATTGGTGCCGGTTCAGAGGAGCCCCAATGCAAAAATATTTTGTTCAAAGGCAGAGTTTGTCATGAGCAGGTCCACATATATATGAATGCTGTCGATGTTTTTGTTTTGCCTACTCAGGCGGAAGGGTGCAGTAACGCGATTGTTGAAGCAATGGCTTGCGGACTGCCTGTTATATCTTCCGATCAGCCGTTTAATGATGATATTCTTAGTACGGAAAATGCAATTAGGCTGGATGTGCAAGATGTTGAAGCGCTTAAAAAAGCAATTCTGTTGTTAAGAGATAACCCAGCATTGCGCAGAAAAATGTCAAATGCCGCACTTCTTCGCGCTTCAAGCTTAAATATCACGCAAAGGGCTAAAAATATCATTGCATTTATGGAATCGAGAATGCGGGAATACAAATTAGTGAGCGGATAGGAGCGGTGTGTGCAATTGGAAAAGAACAGCTGTAGAGAATATAAAGGATTAAATCGTTCAAATCTCATAAAATGCATTGTCATTGCGTTTCTGATTCTGATAGGCGTGAATATTCCCTATGTGAATCTGATTGCGTTGCTTTTGGCTTGTTTCTTCATCTTTAAAGGTACGGCCGGTGAAACAGCAGAACTATTATTTTTCGTATTAACTTTTTCAACCATATTTAAACTGCATCCGGGAGGGAAAACTCTTTTTAATGTGCTGATTGCTGCGGCCATTGTAAAATTTTTATTTTTAAAGCCTCATTTAAAGTTAGAAATCAGGGAGTTGTTAGCATTAATAACATTTGTATCTTATGTATTGATATTTGGCGGAACAACTGCCATGGTGAAGTTGACCAGTTTGACGATGTATTTTGTTCTAATGCTTCTTTTGTTTAAACAGCAAGAGAAAATAGAATTGCGAAGCCTGCTGCTATTTTTTTCATTAGGTATCGTTTTGTCTTCGTTGGCTGCCTTGAACAGCAGGTATATTCCCGGCTTGACGTCTTTTATACAATATGCGCGTTTAAAGATAGGGGATGGAGAATATTTATATCGCTTCTGTGGGCTTCACATAAATCCCAATTTTTATACGATGGATATTAGCATTGCTTTGGC
>JAKSBV010000506.1 GCA_022360955.1 Bacillota bacterium | reverse complement strand
TTATATCAAAAACCGATCGGATGTGCAAAATTACATATTATATTGGGTGTATAAAATCTGGCTGAAGAAAATTATTCCAACAACTGATATTCCAAGGCTAAGAGCCTATAAGCTTGCGCCGGGCCGCAGCAAAACTCGCTAGCGCTCAAACAGTTGCTGCTTCCTCCCTCTGCTGCACTAACAGGCTCTAACCCTTTCCATAAGGTCATTTCCATAAGTTTCTTCACCTAAACTAAATACACCTTATTATATTTGTGTACAAAGTATAATATGCAGGCAGCATTTATAGTAAAATTTTAACTTGCTTTCTCTTAGTATACTTTGGTATAATTATACCAATAAACATCTCCAATCATATTAGATTTTGTGCAAATGGACTATGACATGAAAAAGTTTTATCTTACTTTGCGATAGAGTATTTATAATATATGGTGCCGTTGTATTGCATATATCCGATCATTCAAGTAAGTTTGTGTACTTTGCTTTTCCAAGTCTGGGTTTAAAATATATTCATTATTTTTTATATAGAAAAATAGTATTGAGCGGTGTTTTAGAATCGTTATGAAATATAGATATCTTACGGTTTTGTTGTGTTGCGGTCAATATCAATATGAAAGAAGCTTATACCCCGGACTCAATCAAGGGAGACAGTCGAAAAGGACGGTATACCGCTTGACACTTTATATTCAACAGGGAGGGATTCGGAAATGATTAAAGATACTTCTTGAGTCTTGGAGATGTGTGACTTTAAACCTATACTGAAAGCGAAAAAGGATTTATATGATGTCCTTTGTATGTTTCCCGTTGGATGAAGACATATATTTGCCCATATTGCAGATAAAAGCCCATCTAAAATAGTTATCGTGACATATAAAGGTATTGAGTTGAGAAGATACGATGTTTTAGCGCCCTTTTCTTGAGTTATAAGGTTTCCTATAAAGCCACACAGCTATATATCGGTTAGAAATGATATGTTCGGAAAAGTATCGGTAATGTAAGAGGCGAAAGAGAGACAAGCAATAGTTGTTTATATCATTTTTTGGAGGTGCTTAAATGGATAAGAAGCGGTTATCAATGGATAAGAAATGGTTGGTGGTTATAGCTGCCGTAGTAGTGGTTATTTTGATTGTTGCCATACCTTTAGGATTTGTATGGAGTATGCATCGTTCCGTATATGACTGCAGTTTTGAGTATGTAGAAGTGGATGATTTGCTCAGGGAGGTGGCCAAAAAGCATACCTATTATAACGCAATGGATAAGACCGTTGAAGTGCAGCTTCATCAAGATTTGATTAATTCGCAGATCAAGGATTACCTCGGGACGTTGGACCTCGGCTTGCCGGAAAATGTTTCAATTGCTGAGGTGATGTTTAACGCCAAGGACCAGAGAGTATATGTTAATGCAAAATATGGCAATCTGAATGTACCCCTTAGTGCTAAAATCAATGTGGATCTTTCCGACGCAGGGATGGATATTGTCATCAATGATCTCAAACTCGGAAATAGAAAGGCCCCCGGATTTATTAAAAACCAATTTTCCGAAGAGATGCTAAAGTACACCGTTAAATATGGCGATTTGGGTGTGCCTCAAGTATTTACCGTCAAGGATGTCAAATTCAGTACCGGTATTCTTAAAGCAACTGTCCGGCTTCATGAGGATAAGATTGTCGATATGGCAATGGATTACCGAAAGGGTTTGATGAACGATATCGACCGTTTGAAAGAGGATCAAGTGGAAGTCGTACATACATTTGTCGATAGGCTGCTCGAAACAGGTGTGCTGTCGGAAGAAAACACGAAAGAATATGTTAAACAGGTGCTGAATAATGAAGAGCTTGTGAACAGTGCACTTCAATTTGCTGCTGCCGACGACCTTGGCAAATATGCCGGCAAGTTGCGGGAAGTTCAAGAAGATGTTGCAGCTTGGGCAGCACCCCTTCAAGTAGTGGGCTATTACGGCAATGTTGATGACACTATAAACACAATACTCTCCGATGAAGAGTTTAATGAATTTATGACATGGTTTATGCCGAAGGAAACAATAGATGAGTATGCTGGGTTTGTCAGAGATTATTATGCCCAGTATGCAAATACGGTCTATACATTTGAATCGGTTGTTGCAGGCATTGATACCGGTGCAATCACCGAATACACCGATCAGGTATTGGCATTTGCCGCACAGGCTGAAGAAGGCAAAAAGATTTCAATGGATATGGTTGCTCAAATCGATGCGGAGGCAGTCAAACAGACCGTAGAAATGCTGGAACAGGATCGTGGATTTGTAGGAGATTCCTTAACGTATGTTGATCCCTACTACATCAATTTGGTAAAAGCCAATGTTGACAATCTGGAAGACACAAAGGCTTTAACACAATCTTATTTGCAAGCATTGGATTTAAGAGGGCTTCATGCATCGGCCCAAACGGTTAAACAGTGGGAATCCTTTATTGTTAAGACTATTCGGATGCTGCAGGATAAGCAATATGCAGAAGTGTATAACACCTTTGCCTATGGTGAATTGCCGCCGGCATTGGATTTGGATTCCATCTACCAATACAATGACGCCTTTATAGAACAGGGCGAGATATTGAATGATTTCATTGTTATGCTGCAAAATCAAGATCTCTAAAAAAGTATACCTTATGTTCACAGAATTAAGGGCTGCACGTATGCACGTGGAGCCTTTAATTTTTGTGACTTTTTTTTAGAAGTTAAATGTACCGTCCTGATGTATTGCGTGGTATAATAAAATTTGTGTTAAAAGGCAAATAATATATGAATAATCAACGGAAAATAATGTGGGATGTGATCATTGATGAAGGCAGGGATTCCTGTAAAAAAAAATGAATACTATAACATAGATATACACGGCCTCGGACATGAGGGGGAAGGGGTAGGACGTATCGATGGTTTTACGGTGTTCGTTCCTTATGCAGTGCCGGGGGATACAATTAAAGTGAAGATACTGAAGGTTAAAAGCGCTTATGCTTATGGTAAACTAGTGGATATCATCGACCCGTCAGAATACAGAATCGATCCGATCTGTCCTTTGTTTGTGCAATGCGGCGGCTGCCAGTTACAGCATGTTGACTATGGGGAACAACTCAGACTAAAGAGACAAAAGGTAGTAGATGCCCTTCAACGCATTGGCAGACTTGAAGATATTGTTGTTCATCCTACCCTAGGAATGGACAAGCCGGTGAGGTACAGGAACAAGGCGCAATTTCCGGTAGCGGCAGATCCAAAAGACAATTCGGTTCAGATCGGGTTTTATGCACCCAGAAGCCATCGTATTGTCGAAATAGATACCTGCCATATCCAGCATGAGATGAATGATGTTATTGTGGATACCGTAAAGCAGTGGATGAAGGAGTATCATATTACTGCCTATCATGAATCGACAGGCAAGGGGTTGGTTAGACACATATTTACCCGCATAGCCTTTAAGACAGGAGAAGTGATGGTGGTGCTGGTCACCAACGGCAGGCATATACCTAATGAACAGTCACTGATTCAT
>JAKSBV010000515.1 GCA_022360955.1 Bacillota bacterium | reverse complement strand
CAATAGCCAGATTTTGCATGGCGAACATGATGAAAGAAATAATACCTACAAACAAAAGGATCATCCAGGGTTTGTTTTTAAAAAGGTTCTTAAAATCCTCTTTTAGCGATTCTTTTTGTTCTTTAGGCGGCTGTACCCTTTCTTTTGTGCTTGCAAATGTGATTAAAAACAAGATGAAACTTATAGCTGCAAACAGAATTAAAGTATATTGATAACCTTTGGCATTATCGCCCTTCCCAAAATATAATGCCAGGGAAAGAGCTGTTCCGGTTACAATAAATTGTCCCACAAAAGCAAAAATAAAACGGTATGAATTTAATCCTGCCCGCTCATTTGAATCGGATGTCATAACTGCACCCAGAGATGAATAGGGCAAATTGATTGCCGTGTAAACGGTCATCAAAAGGAAATAGGTCACTCCGGCATAAATCACTTTTCCGCTTTGACTAAGATTTGGTGTTGAGAAAGTCAGAACAGCCAGAATACTGTATGGTAAGGCCATCCATAAAATATAAGGGCGGAATTTTCCCCAGCGGGTTTTTGTACGGTCTGCGATAATTCCCATAATAGGGTCACTAATCATATCCCAAAATCGTGCAATCAGCATAATGGTTCCTGCAGCTGCAGCCGATATTCCAAATGTATCAGTGTAAAAAATAAGAATCCAGAAACCTACCATATCCCATACAAAATGAGATGCTGTATCACCCAAACTGTAACCTACCTTTTCTTTAAACGACAGTTTTGTATTTGGCTTATTCATAATGATTGATTTTTATTTTCAAGTTAATGCTTAAAATTCTGCAAACTTGCCATTCCTGTCGGGAGGAAATCCGTCTCCGGTCTCCGGACTTCCGTCTTCCGTCTTCCGTCTTCCGACATCCGACATCCGACATCCGGTGCCTAGTAGTTTATCTAAATTTTATTCTTCCCCTTGATGACGTACTTTTCCTCTTCGGGCAATTAATGCCTGGCGAATTTCGAGTGCTCTCTTTTCAGAAATGCTATACTTCATCATCATCCAAATGGCTATAAGTGCAAAAATT
>JAKSBV010000300.1 GCA_022360955.1 Bacillota bacterium | reverse complement strand
ATATCTCTCCCCAAATAACTGAGAAAGCGTTAATAAAATGCATATTTTACAGGCTAATTGGAATTTTGTATACAGGCTAATTTTAACTACAACTTCCGTTATCTATAGATCATAAACACTAGAACTAGCGATATAATGGTATGGAAGTAACTTTATGAACCAGAGACCGGAGGGCGGAAGTTGGAATGTGACCCAATAGGAGAAAATTCTAGGGTGTAAATTTGTATAATGACCATAGTGTTGGGAGCATTCTCCGATAGCTGTGCCGGTAACACAGTCATCGGAGAATGCGTTTTCTTTATGGCCATTATACGTGTTATTTCTTGGTCATGCAACTTCGGTAGCTTTTGGTTCATTTGGCTTAGCAATCATATTATACGCTAAATACCTGAACTGAATCATGCAAGGTTTTTACCCTAGTATTTAATTCTTCCATAGATGATAATATCTCTTCTATAGAAGCAGTTTGTTCTTCAATGGAAGCGCTTATTTGTTGAGTTGCGGATGCTGATTCCTCTGTAATTGTGGAAATATTTTCTATTGATTTTAATACCTTATCTTTAGTGTCATTTACATCTTTTAAAAGCCCATTGGTCGAAGCTATACCATCAATGACCTTATCTACAACATCATTAATTTCATTTAGTGATTCTTCCGTATTCGCCAAAGAAACATTAGCTTCTTGAACTATTTTATCGGCAACCTCCATTGAATCTTGAGTACGGTCTATAACAGTTGTAATTTCATCAATTATTCTTTGTATTTCATTAGTTGAATCACTACTCTGCTCGGCTAATTTCCTTACTTCGTCAGCAACAACAGCAAATCCCTTTCCATGTGTTCCTGCTCTTGCAGCCTCAATGGCAGCATTTAAAGCTAAGAGATTAGTTTGCTCAGATATGGAGTTTATTGTATCTACAATAGTGCCGATTGACTTAGATTTTTCAGTCAAATCTTGTATTCCTAAACCAACGTTTTTAGTGGCCTCTGTGTTTTCCTTAAATCTATTTTTAAGCCATATAATAGCTTGAATTCCTGAATCAGCTGTTTCTTGCATTTTGTTAGTAATATCAATGGTATTCTCAGAATGTTTCATAATAATGTCTATTTTTTCAGCTAACTCATTGGTTTTATTCAAACTGTCTCCAGCCTCAAATGCTTGATTTGTCGCTCCGGATGCTATATTTTGAATAGTTGAAGCAACCTCATTGCTTACCACCCCAATTTCATCAGTGGTTTTAACAATTGCTTTTGTTGAATCATTTACGCTGTTGACAGTACTGGCAACATCTTTAATGAGTTTTCTTAGATTCACAGTCATCTTATTAAAGCCATTAGCTAATTGACCTATTTCATCTTTTGATCTGATTTTTACATTCTCTGTTAGGTTACCTGATGCAATGATCTCTGTTTTTTTAAGGAGCTCTTTAATGCCTCCTAATAAATAAGTTACTATGACTAAAACTATTGAAGAAATGATTAATGCTCCAATGATAGAATAAATATACATTTGCTTTTTCATAAGACCTGATTCTTTTAAAACCTTTTCCCTATTTTGAATAGTTTTTATAAAACCTCTGATGTTTCCACTAAAATCTCTAAAAGGAATCATTATAATCTGAAACTTTTGATCGGAAGATTTTGCAAAAATCTCATCACCTTTTTTTAATTGATCAATAGTACTCTCATCAATCATACACATATCATTTTCGCTTGTAGCGGCAATATATTTGTTATTTTCTTCCCATGCAACATTGTCTTCATTTTTAAAACTATAGATAAAGTATTCTCCATCAAATTTCTCTTTAAGGGAGGTTAAAAACTCTTTCCCAAAATTTTTTCCATATTCGACTGTTCCAATATGCTTGTTATCATAAGACATAGGAACAACAACCCTTAAGCCGTATCCGGCCTTGCCCTCTTCTATGCCTGAAATAATTTTCTTTTGTTTATTTGCTTCATTAACGGTAAATCTAAATGACTTTAAACTATCTCCATATTTTTCTGGTTTATGAAGTCTTAAAAAAGAAGTGGAATCGGGTAAATGAAATTGAAACTGAGAAACATTATTTTGAATCTCTTTATAGGATGCCAGCAGCATGGTAAGCAGCTTCTCTCTATCTCTCTCGGCAAAGGCTTTTTCAACCGCGTTATTTTTAGCTATGCTTAATATAGCCATCCTCGTTCCTTCAATCTCATCGTCTATAGCTTCATTGATTGACTTGCTTAATAGATTATTGTATTCATCTTCTTTTTCTTTAATTAGCCCATCGGTTTTTCTTGTCATAACCACTGAAAATACCATGAAGAAAATTAGAAAACTTAAACCTATCGCTCCAAAAAATTTACACTTAATAGACATGATTTACCCCCTTCAAAAAATGTTTTGTTGCATTTTACATAATATACTAATATATTATTAATTTCGACATTTTTTTCTGTAAATTTAATACCTATTAAGTGCTTTTACATAAGCATTTTTATTTTATATAGCTTATTAGGAGGATCAGCTTCAAGAGATTGAAAAACCGGTAAGGCATATATTGCATAGGGTCCATAACGGCAGTACAGAAATTGCAAGTCGCCGAGGTAAATACCCATGACTCCGAAAAGCATAAGAAAATAGTGGCGGATGCATTGTGCAAGAGGAGGTTAAACGAAGAAATAGGGTTATGTTGGTAAAATATCAAAAAAAGAGGTTAAATCCAAGCAATATGGATCCACCTCAAGAAAAGGCTGCAAGTCTTGCATTATTTTACCGAAGGTTAGTATATTCCTTTGCCGCAACAGAACGGACTCCAGAATAAGCATAGGAAAACTAATATAAAAAACAGAATTTCACTTCTTCTACCAAAAAAACCGCCAGCTCCAGCTATTTCTGACATGTCGCTAACCTCCTTTAATTTGTTTTCAATATATACTATGTTATTTACATAAAAGTGTGACTGCCAAATGGAGTTAAATTAAAAATTTTTAAGGAATCAATAGCAGAACAACATCTGATCAAGACTGCGTATGCCAGACCTATTCGTTGATTGAAACGAAATAACGACAATCTATGATTAATGTTCAAATTCAAATCCGATCAAGAGACCCAAGTGCAGCCTAAAAATACATTTACGCAAGCAACGATCGTTCTATGTTTTTGTTTAAAAATAAATGCCGTTTTAAAGTGGGGTATCTATATAGGGGGTGACACCCATATAATGGTCCGGAAGCGAATATAAGAAAATAAGAAAACCTTTAAAGAAACTTGTAAAATAGACTGTTCATTTGACCGGATATATGGTATAATATAGTCATAGAAAGGAGATATATTGTCTTCTTTCGTGATAAACTTCATAGCCTTTAGATTGATGTGAAATAAGTAATTGGTATCCTTTCAGGTATAAGATAACGAACTGAATAGAGTTTTAAATTCGAATGGAATGGAAGTGATGTTGAACGAACTGACAGCATTTAGAATTGGGTTTAAGTACTAATGAGAAGAAGGTGATTCCATTGGTATATAAAGAGTTTATTTGGGATGAGGTGTTGAATGATTAAGGAGACGGAAGAGTCACTAGCATATCTAATAGGCTATGAAGTTTTAAAATAGGCTGGTCTTGAGAATAATAAATCTTGAGATCAGCTGTTTTATTTGGGTGTTTTACATGGTGAAGTTCAATCGGAGAAAGGAAAATTAAATATGAAAGTGATTGTTTTAGCAGGAAGATGTTTCCGGGAGTAGAAGCCCATTTTAAATCTATGTATTGACAATGAACAGGAGATATGATATTATTTTTTCAACAAAACCAACTAAACATATCGGAATATAATAAAATAGGAGGGAGTATATGATTTATCAAAATATTATTGAAACCATAGGGAAGACCCCAATTGTAAAGTTAAACAATATCATTGATGCAAACATGGCAGAGATTTATTTGAAAGTAGAGATGTTTAACCCCGGTGGCTCCGTAAAAGACAGAATTGCATATCATATGATAAAAGTTGCGGAGGACCAAGGCTTGATCAAGCCGGGAGATACCTTGGTAGAGCCCACCAGTGGGAATACGGGGATCGGGTTGGCACTCATAGCGGCAGCAAAGGGTTATGGCTTGGTTTTAACCATGCCCGAATCCATGTCTGTTGAAAGAAGAAAGCTGCTCAAAGGATATGGTGCAACCTTGGTATTGACAAAAGCTGAGTCGGGAATGAAAGGTGCTGTGGATAAAGCCTATGAACTGGCAGAACAAGAAGGATATTTTATTCTTCAGCAATTTACCAACCCGGCTAATCCACAAATTCATAGAGAAACCACAGCAAAAGAAATATTAGATGATTTTAGACAAGGCCTTGATACATTTGTGGCAGGTGTCGGAACGGGGGGGACAATAACAGGGGTCGGTCAAATTTTAAAGCAGCATCTAAAAGGATTAAAAGCTATTGCGGTAGAACCGGAAGCTTCTCCTGTCTTATCGGGAGGGCAGCCGGGTCCACATATGATTCAAGGGATAGGTGCGGGATTTATTCCGGAAATACTGGATATTAACGTTATTGATGAGATTATAAAAGTAAAAAATGAAGAGGCCTTTGACGCCGCACGTCAACTTGCTCAAAAAGAAGGGATTATGGCGGGTATTTCATCCGGAGCCGTATTATATGCGGCTATGATCGAAGCAAAGAAATTGGGAAAAGGTAAAAAGGTTTTGGCCGTTGCACCGGATACTGGGGAAAGGTATCTTTCAACCCCATTATTTGAAGAATCAAAGGGTTAATTATATGAGTGAGATATAGAGGCATTGACAAAGTCCATATTAAATAAAACAAGGACACATTCGTTATACACATGTGTCCTTGTTTTTAATATTTACTAATGAAGCATCACAATTGATATTTGCTACTTTTCATCGTTTATCATGTACTAATTTATATTACTCTGCACATCCGTAACCACCGAAACCAAAAAAGCCTCTGTTGTAGAATAAGCATAAGAACAGGATGATGAAAAATAGAATTTCACTTCTGCAGCCCAAGAAACCATATCCTCCTGACATGCTACTAACCTCCTTTACATTGAATTATAATATATATTATGAAGATAACATAATTTTTGTGACTCTAAAATGGTAAATCGATAGCATTTTAAAATTGAATTAATAGTTTGAACAAAAAACATAGAAGGCACTTATAATAGTATGTAGATATATTTTTTATCCGGTTTTATTAAATAAATTTAATATTTGTGTAATAGAATTTAATAATTTTGTCAAAGATGAAGAAAACGGAAGAAAAATAGTATTATTAGGTAGGTGAATGTAAATATTCCATGTATATTGCTTTAGACGAAACAGCATTATTATGGTAAACTTATAATGGTGAAAAAGGTAGAAAAAGAAAGAAACTTGAAAGAAGATGGGAGAGGGTATCATCGATGAACACAAGAAAATTTGTTACTTTAGCGACCATAACTTTGACAACTTTAGTTGGAAGTTTTACATATTCGATGCCTACATATGCACAAACAAATTATAATAGCCAGGTTCTATTGAAGGTGGGAGTGAGAGGAAATACGGTTAAAGACTTACAGCTTCAATTAAAGAAACTAAAATATTTTAATACGGATGCAACAGGCTATTACGGATCTATTACAAAAGCAGCCGTGAAGCAATTTCAAAAAGATACGGGGCTCAGGGCCGATGGTGTTGCAGGCTCTCAGACCTTAGCAGCACTGCAGAAAACAGGGTCTGAAGCAAATACGGTTAAAATTTTACAGATTCAATTAAAAAATTTAAATTATTTTCAAGCGGATCCGACAGGATATTATGGCCCTATTACAAAGGCAGCCGTGAAGCGATTTCAAAAGGATATGGGGTTGTCTGCCGATGGCATCGCGGGACCGCAAACCATGGCAGCCATCCAACGGGCTGTACCTAAAACCAGCAGGGGATCGGGAAATAGTCTTTTGGTTCCGTGGTTTGGGAAGGCAGAAAAGATTTTTAAAAAAGGTTCCGTTGCTACTGTAACTGATGTTGCCACAGGTTTAACATATCGTATTAAAAGGGTAACGGGGTACAATCATGCAGATTGCGAGACCCTGACTGCAGAAGATACAAAAATATTAAAAAAGATATACGGGGGAACATGGAGCTGGGAACGAAGGGCAATCATTGTAAATGTGAATGGGGTGGAAATGGCTGCATCTATTGCTGCAATGCCTCACGCAGGAAGAGAGGATCAACCGTTTGCCAAGGTGGTTAATAACAGAAGCGGCGGATATGGCAGAGGGGACAACCTGGATGGTGTTAAAAATAACGGGATGTCCGGTGTTGTAGATGTGCATTTTTATAAAAGCAAAACCCATGCTTCAAATCGTATAGACGGAAAACATCAAAATAGGATTTTGCAAGCAGCCAAAAGCAGATAAATCAAGATAACGTACGTTAATCTAAATATAATAAAAAGTAGCCGTGAGAATACGGCTACTTTTTATTATATTATATTGTTATTTGCCTGCCATTCCCTGCTCAACCTGTTGGATCATTTTTTTAACCATATTTCCGCCAACTTGTCCGGCTTCTCTGGAAGTCAAGTTACCGTTATATCCCTGTTTTAAATTAACACCGATTTCATTAGCAACTTCCATTTTAAATTTGTCCAATGCAGCTCTTGCTTCAGGAACTACTTTTTGATTGTAATTTGCCATTAATATCACCTCCATTAATAGGGTTTCCTCAACTAAAGAACAATATGAATGTATTTTATGGAAACTCAAAAAAGGAGGCATGCTTTATTCATAGATAGTACATTATTTTTAGCGGAAAAGTCTTGCTAAAAAGTTTTTTTTATCGGTATCATTATCATTTTTAAGGGCATTTTCTTCTACAGGCGGCGCTGTTTCTTGTTTTTTTTCGTTCATGATTAAATATTTTTGATCCCGGGCCATATCTTTAATTTTATCTTTTGCATTTCTATGGGCAAGTACACGGGCAAACCATATGAGCGCCTTCTGAGGGTCACCTAACCTTCGGTATAGTTCTCCGATAAGATAGCTTAATGTGGCTTCGTCCATTTTGCCAATAGGAAAAGCTTCTGTTTCAAAGGCCTTTAAAAAGCCTTGCAATGCTT
>JAKSBV010000210.1 GCA_022360955.1 Bacillota bacterium | reverse complement strand
ATTGTAATAATAGGCAATGTTGTAATCGTAATAATGCACATCTTAATCACCTCAGCCGGAATCGTCATTTGATCCTCCCCCGGTTCCGACATAGCCGCAGTTTCTATGAATTGTCTCAGTACCACCTGAATAGGCCATTTTCTATAATCGTTTAAAAATAGTGTTGGGTAGAACCATTGGCTCCAATAGTTTACACCAAAAAAGACAACAAAGGTTGCAATGATAGGTTTTGATAACGGCAGCACAATTCTGACAAGTATTCCGATATCCGTACATCCGTCAATTCTAGCCGATTCCTCCAGTTCTACCGGAATATTGGAGAAAAAGTTTTTAAAAATCAGGCAACTCCACGCATTAATGCCCATTGGTAGTAATACGGCCCAAAAAGTATTGACTAATCTTAACTGATTCACAACCATATACAGCGGTACAATGCCGGCATTAAAAATAAGGGTAAATGTAATCAAAAACGAAATCACCGTTCTTCCTTTTAATTGCTTACGAGACAACGGATACGCAGTTAATACATTTAATATGATACTAATGCATACGCCGGTAAACGTTAGGTAAAAAGAGACCAACAATGCTCTCGGTACCGTATCGGCTATAAAAATCTGCCTGTAATTGTCTAAAGTAACCACAGGCGGTATAATAAACACAGGATTTTTAAAGTATACGTCAGAGGGAACAAAAGACGCCGCAATCACATAAACCAATGGCAATAAGGTTACTACTCCGATAGCTGCCAACAGAATGTGATTGAAAACATCAAATGTAATACTGACTGCAGATTGTTTGATTCGATTCCTTTTTTGCCCCAATATGAATCCACCTCCCCATTGTAGATTAATAGATGCCGTCTTCACCAATTTTTTTAGCCCATTTATTGGCTATGATAACCAACACTAAAGAAATACCGGACTTGAACAATCCTATCGCTGTCGTATAACTGAATTGACCCCCTCGTATGCCCAGCTCGTATACATAGGTATCAAAAATTTCTCCCAGGTCCCGGGTAATCGCATTAACCATAAGCAGCATCTGCGCAAATCCCAAATTCATAAATTGACCCAATCTCAAAATAAACATAGTGATAATGGTACCTCTAATGGAAGGTAACGTAATATGCCATGTTTGCTTCCACCGATTCGCACCATCGATGTAGGCAGCTTCATATAGGCTTTGATTAACTCCCGATAACGCAGCTAAAAATATAATAGTCCCCCATCCGGCTTCTTTCCATACGATTTGCATTAATACTGTGAAGCGAAACCATTCTGTACTGAGCATCGGATTAAATGCTTCTAGCCCCATAGATTCTTTAATGATATTTACAATCCCCGAATTAGAATCAAATAACATTTGTGTCAGTGAAACAACAACAACCCACGACAGAAAATGGGGAAGATAAATACACGATTGTACGGATCTTTTAAACACCCTGTTTCTCACTTCATTGAGAAGCAAGGATAATATAATGGGTATGGGAAAATAAAAGACAAGGTTCAATAAAGCAAGCCAAAGCGTATTGCGAAATAGTTTAAAAAATATCGGATCACTGAAAAACCGTTGAAAATGCTTTAATCCTACCCATTCACTTCCGGATACCCCCAAATATGGCTGGTAGTCCATGAAGCTGATAGATAACCCAAGCATGGGCAGATACCTAAATGTCAAGAAAAATGTTAGTCCGGGAATAAGCATAATGTAAAGTAAATAGTTCTTTTTTAAAGATTTTATCAAAGGATTATCTACAGGCGCTACACTATTATTTAATCTAATCGATTTTTTAAATGTTAAGTTCATCCCCGAATACTCCCCCCCTCTTAAAATTTTTAAATGATCAAGCCGCTTGATAAAAAAATTTTGTCGAAATAGTTTATATTACAAGTATAATACCTTTATTCGTAAAAACCAATAATCAAGAAATAACCACTTTGAATCGCTCGGCATGAAGTGTTTGATTACATTTATAATCAACATAGAACAAAATAATCATGTTATATAAGCCTCGATTTGGACAAAAAACGCAGAACCTCCGGACTTCATTTTAATCAGGGTTTTTATAATTGCGCCATTGGGGATATATCCCATAAAATTATATCCTTAAAAGGTAGGAAAGCCTATAGGATTTTTAAAATCCCATAGGCTTTACCCTACAGATATCGCACTGTAAAGAACGTTGCAAATATAATAGTATTCCGGCAACGGGTATTGCATACGATTGTATTTCTAATTCTACTTTACGTATAAATGCACAGCTACTTCTTACCGCTTATCATGCAACTCACCAGCTCACCTAAATTTGTTGCGTGGTCTCCGATTTTTTCAACGTGTTTCGCAATAAATATCAATGTAGTGGCCTGCTTGATCTGCGCAGGATTCTTTCTCATCATTTCCTGCAAATCTGCAACCACAGTGTCAAAATAGTCATCTACACTCGAATCCGTAGCAGATATCTGAACCGCCATCGTAATATCATCATTGATATAGGCATCTGTCGCATTTTTAACCATATTTCGTGCCATTACCGCCATTTCAGCAATATCCTTAAGGGGTTTCACATATCCTTCGCCTGTCAATTCCAGCAACAATTCACAAATATCTGCAGCGTGGTCGGCAATCCTTTCGAAATCGGTCATCATCTTTAATATGGACATAAGGCGTCTCAGTTCTTTTGCCAACGGCTGCTGCGTAGCAATCAAATGGATACACTGGTTTTCTACGATTCGTTCCATTTTATCGATTTTGTCATCTTCCGCAACTACTTTTTGAGCCAATGCCCTGTTATTTTGTTGCAAGGCCAAAATGGTTTCATCAATTGAGTACTCTACAAGACTTGCCATTTCGACAACATCAAGATGCAGATTATGCAAACTTGCATTAAACCCATTCCTTATGCTCATATTTTCACCCTTCCCATATAGATAATACCGCTAAAGGTCAATCGCTATAATCTATCACATCATCCGCACAGCTTCAAAACACTAACGGACTGTGCCGGCCATAGTCCGAAAACCACCCTTTAAAGCAAATCCTGCGGCCTAACCGTAAGCTTCCGGCTGCACTATATCGCAATCGGCAGCCTGATGATGAATTCCGTTCCTTTTCCAACCTCACTTTTCACCTGAATCTGTCCGTCATATAGATTCACAATGTGCTTTACAATGGAAAGCCCCAAGCCGGTTCCGCCTTGATTTCTGGAACGCCCTTTGTCAACCCTGTAAAACCGTTCAAACAGTCTTGAAATATGTTCCGGGGCAATCCCTATGCCGTCATCCCGCACATGAAATTCCACGATATCATGGCGTCTTCTGCAAAGGATCTTGACTGCGCCGCCGGCATTGTTATATTTTATACCGTTATCAATCAGATTGATTAACATTTGCTTCAATTTATCCTTGTTTACATAGACCCGTGAAAGGGCCTCATCTATTTCGTAGTGAATATGGATATTTTTCTTCACGGCACTGTGATGAATAATATCAAACACCTCTGTTATAATACTTTCCAGGTTATAATCATCCATGTGCTCATCCTGGGACATCGTCTCAATTTCCGAAAGCTCCAAAATATCTCCAATAAGGTTAGAAAGCCTTTCCGCTTCTATATCGATAATATCAAGAAAACGTTCGGCAACCTCTTTATCGTGAATGGCACCACCCTTTAACGTATCGATAAAACCTTTGATAGAAGTCAGCGGCGTCTTCAGCTCATGGGAGACATTGGATACAAATTCGCTCCGCATTTGCTCCAGTTTTCGAATATTGGTTACATCCTGTATAATAATGAGGGTACCTATCTTCTTATTTGCAGGCGATTTCCCCTCTATGCGCGAAAGATAAATTTTATAAAATTTATTTTCATATTGTATATCCAAAACTTGTTGATTGCCTAGCGGAAACGAATCTCTATTCTCTCTTAAAAATTGATTAAACCGGTGGCTCCGAATCACCAGGAGAATATTTTCTCCGATAATTTTCTTCTTTTTAATCCCGAACATTTCAATGGCCGTATTGCTGATACGTATAATACGATTATCATTATCTACGGCAATCAAACCACCAATCATACTGTCCAGAATTGCTTTCATTTCCACATTCTTTTCCCAAAGCTCCGTTATCGTTTTATCCAACTGCGTTTTCATATCCATAAAAGACTGCGCCAGCGCCCCGATCTCATTATTTGCTTCAATCTCTACGGTACCTTTAAAATTGCCTTTGGCTATGTCTTTCGAAAAAGTCGTAAGCTGATTAATCGGTCTGGTAATTTTATTTGCAAATTGTACACCTAAAACACCGGCAGCTAGAATTGCAACCAATACACCCGCAGCAATAAAGGATATCAACTCATTCCTAATGACGTGAATATCATCAATGGGTATAGATAATCTTACTACAATCGGCACTTGATTATGCCTGATTTTAATAGCTATATATTTTAAATACCGCTTTATCGAATCGCTGTATCTCGTACTCTCTCCTTGCCCTTCTCGAAATGCCTGTATAATTTCCGGTCGATCCGAATGATTCTTCAGGGTCATGTAGTCCGCCATAGAATCGCCTAAAACATTTCCCTTTGCATCAATAAATGTTATTCTGATGTCTGTAATGTCGCCGTAATCAAGGGCAATCTGATTCAGATTGTTATGATCATATATATCCTCCAAAGAGATCACTTTTTGCTTTATGATACTGCCAATGGACAGCAGCCTGTTTTCCACTTCGGAAATATAGTGTTTTTGAGCTACATGATAAGAAAATATACCTATAATGAATGCACAGAACAATATCATTACAAGATAACCGGTCATAATCTTCCGCTGCATGACTCCTACTCCTATTCTTTTAACTTATATCCTATTCCCCGAACCGTCTCTATATACGTTTCCTTTTCATCCTCAATAAGTTTTCTCAAATGCCGGATATGCACATCTACCGTTCTTGTTTCACCATAATAATCGTATCCCCAGACTTTATCCAGCAAGATATCCCTTGATAACACGTGACCCTTATTCTTTGCAAGTATGTTCAAAAGCTCAAATTCTTTGAGTGTCATTTGCAGTATTTTTTCCCCTTTATAAACTTCCCGTTTGTTTAAATCAATGGTAATGTCTCTCACCTGTAGTATTTCCACTTCATTTTGCACATCCGATTCATAACCGGTTCTACGCAGCACCGCTTTAATCCTTGCATTTAATTCTCTAATACTAAATGGCTTTGTGATATAATCATCGGCTCCCATTTCCAGGCCTAAAATTTTATCAACCTCTTCTCCCTTAGCGGTCAGCATAATAATAGGTGTTTTTTTGAATGCATCCATAGACCTCAATTGTCTGCACACTTCCAAGCCATCCATTCCGGGCAGCATTAAATCAAGTAAAATCAAATGGGGAACATTCTCTTTCAAATAGTGCAGCAAATCTTCTCCTCTTTCAAAAACCGTTACATCATAACCATCTTTTTGAAGGTTGTATTGAATAAGTTCACCAATATGCATTTCATCATCAACAACAAAAATTCGCTTTTTCTCCATACATTTACCCCTAATCTGTTTGAACTTTAGTGCCTCCGCACCCGCTATTTTATACCTTTATTGTAACATACTCATAATAAAAAAATAACATTCTTTGAGAATAATTTACACAGGCTTAACAAAAAACCTCCTTTTGCCGCACACCCTGCTTGACAGCAGAAATATGCCGAAAGCATTCCAATCCCTTCATTGTTTTATTTGTTTTATCCTGTGGCGATAGGCGGAAGGGGTGCAGTTTTTATATTGTTTAAAGGTTTTAATAAAATAGCTTAGATTATCAAAACCTGTCTCCAAAGCAATATCCATAATCTTTCTTTCCTCATTTTCCAGCAGCCGAACCGCTTGGTTAATTCTATAATAATTGATATATTCTATACATGTCTTCCCTGTTAAGGATTTAAAAAACCGCGAAAAATAATATGAACTCAGGTTTATTTCTCCAGATAAGTCATCAACGCTTATTTTTTCATGATAATGGTCTTGAATATAATTCAGGACCTTTTTTAACCTCTCGATTTTATATTCGGCAACCCCATTATTTTGTTTTTTTACTTCTATATACTTCCGCTGCATAACAATAGATGCAAAAATTTTATATAAACAGGCTTTAATGCCTAACTCATATCCCCAGGGTTTCTCTTTAAAGAGATCGATAACAGCGGAAATCTGGCCCAAGACTTCTTGTTCCCAGACCTCTTTACCGCCGATAAAAGAAGGCAGTCCGTATCGGTTGTGGAGCAGCGGTGTTATAAATTTGCTTTGGCATCCGTCATAAACATCACTACTTAACATATTCAAATCAAAAACAACCGCATAGTATCGACACGAAGATTGGTCCAGCGCATAGCCGGAATGTAATATGCCGCTGTTAATAATCACTGCCTGACCCCTTTGAACTTGAATGGGGGTGATATCCACCTGAAAAACAGCACTTCCCTGGGCCATATAGATAAATTCTACCTCCTGATGCCAGTGACAATTTAAAATATGTTCATTATACCTAAATTCATTATTATATACACAAAACGGAAACATCCTGTCCCCATGATGAATCTTTTCTTTCAATGCATTGATTTCTAATTCCTTCATGATTCCCCCCATAGCAAAATTGTATTAATAAATAGCAAAAATCAACAAGAAAATAATAATATTTAGCATTATAATTATATTATAACACAAAAAACCTTTTGCGTATGTAAAGGAGGTATTATGCCATGGATTTAGGAAAAACCATTTCCTATGAAAAACGAAACAATACACTAACGATTCATACTGCACAGGGCATCATGGAACTGAGTTTTGTACAAGAAGACATCATGAGACTTAGGTTTGGCCGCGGAACTGCTTTAGAAGAAAGAGAAACGCTGGTAGTAGAAACGATTCCAGATTTAAAAAAATTCGAGTTGATCACATCGTCACCGGAGACATTGCTGTTAAAGACCGGAAGTATCCGCGTAAATCTCCTGTTAAATCCTCTTTCTATGCAAGTTTATACGAACGAAGTCCAAAAAATCGTTTCCACCCCCGCTGCAAACACGACAACCCTAGAAGCACATACCTCTACTATTCGATTCATGCTTACACCGGATGAAAAAATTTATGGCTTGGGGCAGGACCCGATGGCAAACCTTAATCACCGGGACAAAGAAAGAAGAATGTGGCATGAATGGGGCGCTCACCGCAGAAGCGGCAACGGAGGCATTCCTTTTTACATGTCCAGTGAAGGATACGGCTTTCTATTAAACAGCTCCTATCCGTCCCGCTTTGCCATCGGTAAGGCAGAGGTCGCCGAACCGGGATATGAAGTGAATTACGCGCCTGCCCCCTGGGCCTGGGGACAAGATTCCGGCGAGACACATCCGGATCGCCTGGCTGTCTTGCTGGACGAAGATAGCATGGATTTGTTCTTAATATGCAGAAAAACCTTTGACCAAATACAAAAAGGCTATGTGGAACTGACCGGACATGCCCCCATGCCTCCAAAATGGGCCTTGGGATTTATACAATGTAAAAACCGCTATAGAAATCAAGAAGAATTGTTATATATCGCTCGGGAATACCGCCGCAAGAAAATCCCGTGTGACGTATTGGTGATTGATTGGCTGTGGTTTAAAGAATTTGGTGATCTTGAATGGTTCAAGGAAAGCTGGCCCAACCCTCGAGGAATGCTGAAGGAACTTAACGAAATGGGTTTTCATGTCCTCCAGGCGCAGCACCCGTTCATCGAAAAGCACTCACTAAAATACGATACCTTTAAAGCGAAAGCATATCTTAATAAGACCCCGGAAGGAACCCGCCCCACCTACGACCACTCCAATCCCGAAGCGAGAAAAGCATGGTGGCAGGAAATCAAGCGATTCTATGAAGACGGTATCCGCGGTTATTGGACGGATATGGGAGAGCTTGAGGTCCACCCTGTAGGAACCGAAAGTTACTTAGGCTCCAGAGAACGGGTGCACAACATCTATTCCAGTCTCTGGAACAAAGGGTTATATGAAAATCAAAGACGAGATTTTAAAGAAAGGGTGTTTAATTTACCCAGAGCTGCTTATGCAGGGATACAAAGATATGGGTCCGCCCTTTGGTCCGGCGATATCGACGCATCCTGGGAAGTCCTTCATGACCAGGTCATCATCGGTCAGGGCGTCTGCCTGTCCGGCCAGCAATATTGGTGTACCGATATCGGCGGATTTATCACCGATGAGCGATTTACCGATGAATTGTACATCCGTTGGCTTCAATGGGGCACCTTCTGTCCTATTTTCCGTACCCACGGTACACGTCCGGATAATGAAGCATGGTCGTTTGGAAAACAGGCAGAAAAAATTATCAGTGATTTCCTCGAGCTGCGTTACCGTTTGATGCCATACATTTATAGCTGTGCCAGAAAAGTCACCGAGGCAGGCACCCCTATCATGAGAGCTATGTGTATGGATTTCGCCGATGATTCTACAGCCGTAGCACAGGATACGCAGTTTATGTTCGGGCCTGCCTTTTTAGTCGCACCGATTGTAGAAAAGGGGGCCAGAAGCCGAAAGGTATATTTGCCTTCCGGCATATGGTATGATTTCTGGACAGGCGAAAAATACAGCGGCAAACGGTGGATTGAAGCAGCAGCACCTCTGCACCGTCTCCCGCTGTATGTGAAAGGCGGAAGTATTATCCCATTAGGACCGAGAATAGAATGGGCAGCCGGGGAAGCGCCGGAGACTTTGGACATTCATGCCTACGCCGGCGGCACCGGCTCCTTTGAAATGTATGAAGATGATGGCTTAACCTATGGCTATGAAAAGGGTGAATATATAAAAACCCTTATCACCATGGATGCATCCTGCCATGTATCGGTACAAAAGCTTGAAGGAGAAGATGCACTTATACCCGCTAATCGCAAATACAATATCGTGGTCCACCGAGGTGAAAAAGATCAAACACAGGCTTGCTCCTCCATTACAGTCGATGTAGACCATAGCCTCAGTGCCAACGGACATTGTACTATTTCAGCGCTCATTACAAACCGCCGGGAATCGGAAGCAGCGATCAAGGCCTCCTTACATCTGCCAACAGGCTGGACGTTAAAATCAGAAGAAAAACCGGTGATTGCCAAAGACGTTAAAGACTTTACATGCATGCAATGGGAGGTGCTTCCATTAGCGAATGCACTGCCTTTGGTGCATCACGCAAGCATCATCTTCGAGGTCCAACAAAAAGAAAAAACCGAGCATATCTGCCGGGAGATTTGCTGGGGAAGCGGCTATGCTACACGATGGAAAATAGTCGGAAACTTTGACAATCCGGGTGAAAAGGGTCTGGATAACATATTTGAGGTAGAGCATAATCTCCATCGGCCCTATTATGAAGAAGACGGCCAGAAGCTGCAATGGAACAGGAATCCGGATCAGGAATTTAATTGTTTCGGGTATGTCGCCTTGCCGCATCCCCCTAAGTCTCCCAATATTGCCCAAGAGTTTGTCAAAGGCGTTTCATATGCCAAGTGCGGTATTTGGTCGGAAAAGGAAACACAGGGGTGGATCGAAATTTCCGCTGATCCCAGTATCAAATTATGGTTAAACGATGAATTGATCTGCCAAAAAAACGGGATCGTATTGAAGCAGGTGCTTGAACAGCCTGTTACCTTAAAAGAAGGGTGGAATACCGTATTGATAAAGATTGCAATAGCCTGCGATAAGCCTGCCAGCGGAAGGGAATACGGATTCAATTTCAGAATTGTGGATCAAGACAAACACCTGATGAACCATCTGTTATATAGGGCATAGCGTACATTATAGACTACCCTTTATAAAAAAAGCCGGGGTTACATCCATTCCCATTGCATGTAAACCCGGCTTTTTTTATTGTTCTTCATATCATCATCGACCTTTTCATTCTCAGCTCTCAGCCAAACTCTACGCACCCATTCGGCGCTCTATGGGCTCACCGTATAATTCGGTGCTTCTTTTGTAATATAGATGTCATGGGGATGACTTTCTTTCAGAGAGGCACCGGTAATCTTGATAAACTTGCCGTTTTCTTTCAAGTCCGTAATCGTCGGCGTTCCGCAATAACCCATGCCGGCTTTCAGTCCGCCCAGCAGTTGGTACACCGTATCGGCAACGGGACCCTTGTAGGGAACTCTGCCTTCTACGCCTTCCGGCACAAGCTTTTTGGCTTCTTCCTGAAAATATCTGTCTTTACTGCCTTCCTGCATGGCACCTATCGAACCCATCCCTCTGTAGACTTTAAACCTTCTGCCTTGATAGATCTCGAAGGACCCAGGGCTTTCCTCACATCCGGCAAACAAACTGCCAATCATAATGACGTCTGCGCCCGCCGCAATAGCCTTAGGCAGATCACCCGAATATTTGACACCGCCGTCGGCAATCACAGGTATGCCATATTCTTTTGCTACTTTGGCCACCTCATATACCGCTGTCACTTGCGGCACCCCTATCCCGGCCACCACTCTTGTGGTACATATGGAACCGGGGCCAATACCAACCTTCACCGCATCCGCACCGGCATCAATAAGGTCTTTTGCAGCTTCGGCCGTGGCAATATTCCCTGCAATCAAAGGTAATGCGGGATGAGCTGCTTTGAGCTTCTTGACGGCCTCCACAATATTTTTGTGGTGTCCGTGGGCAGAATCCAATGTAATAACATCTACTTTCGCATTTACCAATGCCTCTACTCTTTCCGCCATATCCGTTGAGACACCCACCGCTGCACCGGCCAGCAGTCTTCCATTGCCGTCTCTTGCAGAATTAGGATACCGAACCGCTTTTTCAATATCTTTAATGGTAATTAAGCCTTTCAAATTACATGCTGCATCTACAATGGGAAGCTTTTCAATTTTATGGTGCCTCAGAATCTCCTGCGCTTCAACCAGCGTAGTGCCTTCGGGAGCGGTAATAAGCTTTTCTTTTGTCATGGCTTCATGAATCGGTTTATCGAAGTTGGTTTCAAATCTCAAATCTCTATTGGTTAAGATGCCTACAAGCTTTCCGTTTTCAGTAATCGGAACCCCGGATATTCTATATTTTGCCATCAATGCATTGGCATCATGTAAGGTATGGTTCGGTGAAAGAAAAAAGGGATCTACAATAACACCGTGCTCCGATCTTTTAACCTTATCTACTTCCTGGGCTTGATTTTGTATGGACATGTTTTTGTGTATGATACCAATACCGCCTTCTCTGGCGATTGCAATAGCCATTCGGGATTCGGTTACGGTATCCATCGCCGATGTCATTAAAGGAACATTCAATTTGATTGTTCTGGTTAAATGAGTTGATAGTTCTACCTCTCGGGGTAAAACGTCGGATTTTTGGGGAACGAGCAAAACATCATCGAAGGTCAGACCTTCTTTTACAAATTTATCATCCAAAATATCAATCACTCCTTTTCTATTCGGAGTTCAGGGCCCGGAGAATATTGAACCGTCCCTTTCCCAACTCCTCACACCTTACGCTCTATTCGTGTTGTTTAAAAAATATTAGGTATTAGTATATCAAAGCAATGTCAGACCGTCAACATATAAATGAAAAGAGGATGTATAAATTCTGGTTGAAGAAAATTATTCCAACAACTGGTATCCCAAGGCTAAAAAGTAGTTGAGGGTTGAGAATGGACCATCCATCATTTACGATACGCTTGTCGCTGATTACTTTAGCCCCTGTTTGGTTATATTCCGACTTCCGACCTCTGGTACATAAGGTCATTTCCATAATGTTCTTCACCTGCACTAAATACACCCTTGAAAAGAAGTGTGTATCAATTTCAACCAAATATGGACTTACAAATTTACCCTGTAAAGTCTCGAAGACACTGGATTCCACGTCTGCTTTTTGATATGATGGACTTATGGAATTTCACGTATAGACATAACAAAAAACAGATGATTACGCCTCATGCATTTCCCCTTCCTTTTAGTGGTAAATTAAACAGGGAAAAGCGTGGGTGTAAATTGGCCGCAGGAATGCTATGGAATGCTGTCGAAAAAAAATATGCAAAGGGTTTTAAGCATGTAAACGTTGGAATATTGAGGAGAAATGTAAGAAAAATGAAATAAATTGAGGTGGGACTATTTTGACTATCAAAAAGGCTGTTGATAAAATAAAAAAGGTTTTTCACTGGATTATTGAAGATGACAATAGTTTAATCGTCATATGTGAAGCATTTACTATCGTAACGGTTATAAATAGCTATATGATGGTGTCCGGTACGGATAACCCCAAAATCGGTAGATTTGCTTACATTCATTTACTGATAAGGTTAGCCATTGTTTCTGTATGCGTCGTTATATGGGATTATGAGTCTGTATTTCAGGCGATCAAAAAAACGCTCACAACCCTAAAAAATATAAAGTGTATATCTAAAAGCGGAATTAAAAAAATCTACCAAAACGTATTAGCGCACAAATTCGCCTCAATATGCATTGTATATACGTTGTCAATTGTTATGATTTGCCTTGTAATGATATTTAGCTCTGGCATTTATGTGCCTAAAGGTGGTGAAGGGCTATATTTTAATTTACTATTGTTATTTGCATTCATTTCGATTACCGTATTCTTTATATATATATCGGAAAGAATAAAATCTTTGTTCCGGCGAAATAGGAAATTGTAAGCAGATAGTGCCTTTTAGGACATGTCATAAGAACCAAAGTGCAATAGCAAGTTGGCTTCATTGAGGATAAAAATATTCTAAACATTTTATGCATATTACAGGTTATAGGCTTTTCTTTAAAAGCTTTGTTGAGCACTGCTTAAAATGAATATAAAAATGTTAAAAGCGTGGGAAACTCAACGAGTTTCCCACGCTTTTAACATTTGCTCCATCTCCTCTACGCCGGACGCTTTCATAACGCGCTGCCGGATGCGCGCCGCATTTTTTAATCCCTTAATGTACCACGCCACATGTTTTCTTGCTTCTCTAATCCCCAAATATTCACCTTTATATTTTACCAGCAGCCTGACATGCTCCATAGCCTTATTGATCCGCTGAACCGGCGTAGGCTCCGGCAGCATTTCCCCGCTTTTCAAATAGTGCGCAATCCTTGAAAATATCCATGGATTTCCCTGGGCCCCTCTTCCGATCATTACACCGTCACAACCGGTATAGTCCAGTATTCTTTCAGCGTCTTCCGGTGTAAATATATCACCATTTCCGATTACAGGAATACTCACGGCCTTTTTTACCTTCTTAATAATGTCCCAATCCGCCTCACCACTGTAAAATTGCTCCCGTGTGCGACCATGAACGGTAACGGCCTTTGCACCGTTCTCTTCCGCAATGGCCGCGATTTCAACGGCATTGATACGATTCGCATCCCATCCTTTACGTATCTTAACGGTAACGGGTAACGCTGCCGCTTCCGAAACCGCTTTGACAATTTCACCTGCTAGGACCGGTTTTAACATCAAGGCCGAACCATCCCCGTTTTTGACAATCTTAGGAGCCGGGCATCCCATATTAATATCGATGATACATGCCCCGGTCTTTGCCGCATCATTTGCAATCCTTGCCATAATCCCGGGATCGGAACCGAAAATCTGGACGGCTACAGGTTTTTCCCTTCCTTCTATTGCTAATATTGTGTTGGTCTTTTTATCTTGATAATATAAGCCTTTTGCACTAACCATCTCCGTATAGACCAATCCGCACCCCTGCTCTTTGCATAACAAGCGAAACGGCAGGTCCGTCACACCGGCCATCGGTGCAAGGAACACATTATTTTGTAAAACAACATTGTCTATTTGCATTGTGACCTCCTGGCAGATTTCATTTTATCTATACCGGGCCATACATCTCTTTGACCCTTCTTACAAGCTTTAACGCCGTTACCAAAGCCTGAACAAAATATGCATAAGAAACACTTTCTCCCATACAGAACCGGTTTGCATACACGTCTTCCAATGTCATGCTCAGTGCATTCTGCCATTCTTCTTCACTTATCTCATTCAGTTCGGCTGCTTCCAGCGTATCCTTCATTACCCTTTGATCCGTCTTGCTATTTCCGTTTTCAAACATGAGCATCCACCAAATCCTTTTTAATAGTCTCTTATAACAGTCGTCCTAACATTTTCATTATTTGTAAATTATTATTTGATTATTCCTGATAAGAGATAAAAAAAGGGACATTTTTAGGGTATCGTATAATCTTTTCTAAACGCTCTGGGGGAGATCTTTCTCATCTTTTTAAACATTTTAGAAAACAACAACGGGTCCTCGTATCCTACCGAACGTGAAATATCCCCTATGGATAAAGCGCTGTTCTGCATCAATTCACAGGCCTTGGTCATTCTATAATTGATTAAGAAATGCTGTGGTGAAACATGCAGGCATTGCTTAAAAACTGCACAAAGATAACTCCTGTCCAGCCCAATATCCCGGGCAATCTCGGCAATACTGATTTTTCGCGAATAATTTTTCTCAATAAAGGCTAATGCCTGCTTAACGTAGGTTTCTTTTCTCTTTTCTCCATTGTCCGAAAATCTTTTTCCGTCAGCTGTTTCAATCAGCTGCGACAGGAAAAGATATAGCAGGCCCAATAATCTCATTTCCCTGCTTTTCACCAGCTTTTTAGTCTCCATCATCTGAACAAAACAATCTTTCACAAAATCATCCTGATCATATCGAAAGATAGGCCTGTCCATCGTAAGATTCGCCTCATCCAAGTAGGCCTCCGCTTTGAGGCCATGAAAGCCGACCCACACATAATGCCATGGGTTTTCGGAATCTGCTTCGTAATAGGTTACCATATCAGGGCAGATCAAAAAACCCTGTCCCTGTGTCAGATGATAGGTTTCACCACCCACTTGGAAAAACCCTTTTCCTTTTAAAATATAATGTATCAAAAAATGATCTCTGACAGCCGGCCCAAAGGAATGCCCCGGCGCACACGCTTCTTCACCACATTGATACATATTCAAATCCGTGATATTCAATTGTTTAACCGGTATAAACAAATCCATTTCCTACCTCGCACCCCTTAGATTTAACTATAACATTTAACATTATACCATATTTACATCACATTTCGCCATTTACTTTGTCCGTAAATGCATTACAATGAAATTATAATCAGTCATCGTTAGCTTAACCGCAAGTTTTGCTGCAGGACTGGCAATTATACTTTAAGAGGGGGAATCCTGATGCCGAAAATTGCTTTTATGGGGGCCGGCAGTACTGTCTTCGCGAAAAACGTACTGGGGGACTGTATGCTGACACCTGCACTGAAAGACGCCCATATTGCTCTATATGACATTGACCTTGAGAGACTGAAAGACTCGGAAAATATGCTTCATAATATTAATGCCAATCACGGCGGACATGCAAACATTACGGCGTACACCGATCGCAAAAAGGCCCTGGACCGTGCCGATTATGTGGTAAATGCCATCCAAGTGGGCGGGTATGAGCCATGTACCGTAACGGATTTTGAGATACCCAAGAAATACGGATTGCGACAAACCATTGCGGATACATTAGGGATCGGCGGCATTTTTCGAGCCCTTAGAACCGTTCCGGTCATGCTGGATTTTGCAAGGGATATGGAAGAAGTATGCCCGAATGCCTGGTTTCTAAACTATACCAATCCGATGGCGATCCTCACCGGAGCTATGTTAAGGGCTACCGGTGTCAAAACCGTGGGACTCTGTCATAGTGTACAGGTTTGTGCCCCGGTATTATTAGAAGGCCTGGGGATGTCTGCGGAAAATATTCAATGGAAAATTGCAGGCATTAACCACATGGCATGGCTGCTTGAAATCACCAGAGACGGCAAGGATCTGTATCCTGAAATTAAAGAAAAGGCCCTCAAGAGAGAAACGCCGCATAATGATATGGTGCGTTATGAAATCATGAAACAATTCGGATATTATGTCACCGAATCCAGTGAACATAATGCAGAGTACATGCCTTATTTCATTAAAGACAAATATCCGGAATTGATAGAAAAATTCAATATCCCGCTGGACGAATATCCCAGTCGCTGCGTAGGACAAATTGAAAACTGGAAGACCATGCGCGAAACATTGGTAAATAGTAAGGATTTGAAACATGAACGTTCCAACGAATATGCTTCCTATATGATAGAGGCCATGGAAACCGGTGTACCTTACAAAATAGGCGGCAACGTATTGAATACCGGGCTCATTACGAACTTACCGAAAGAAGCTGTTGTAGAGGTGCCCTGTCTGGTAGATCGAAGCGGCATAACCCCTTGCCACGCAGGAACACTGCCGCCGCAATTGGCCGCTCTCAACATGACCAATATCAATGTACAATTGCTGACTATAGAAGCGGCTTTAACGTTGAAGAAAGAACATATTTACCATGCGGCAATGCTCGATCCCCATACTTCCGCTGAATTATCCATCGATGACATTAAAGCGCTTTGTGACGACTTGATAGAGGCCCACGGAGATTGGCTTCCCAAGTTCAAGTAAAATAAAATACTTAAAAATGTCTAAATTGAACGCCCACATTTTACAGGCTGCATCCCAACCTATGAAATGTGGGCGTTCAACGGGTTTACAAAACATATAAAAACTTTATAAACCCTCAATTTGGCCCTATATTGACAATGATGGCACCTATGGTATATTATTAAAAGCAGTTACATATTTATTATATAGTTACACAAAGGTTACTATTTGGGAGGGAACAGCATGCAAGAAAGAGCCGAACAAGATTACCCTCAGGATATAGAATGCTCTATTGAAAAAGCCTTAACCGTATTGGGGGGAAAATGGACATTCTTAATTATCCGGGATTTATTCTGCGGCACCAAAAGATTTGGAGAACTCAGAAAATCCCTTTGCGGCATTAGTCCCAAAACCCTTTCGGAAAGATTGAAAAAGTTAGAGGACAAGGGCATCATCCGCCGGACCGCCTACCCTACTATTCCGCCAACCGTAGAATATGCTTTAACAGAAAAAGGGGAAAGCTTAAAACCGATTGTAAAAGCGATGAAATTGTGGGGCACAAAATGGGGGTAAAAAAACATGCACATTAAAAGGAGTCATATATAATGAAGATACTTGTTGATGCCGACGCATGTCCTGTAAAAAACATTATTGTAAAGACGGCAAAAGAATATGGTGTGGCGGTGTTAATGTTTATAGATACCAGCCACAGACTCAACGACGGTTATTCTGAGGTCATAACGGTGGATAAAGGGCGGGATGCCGTAGACATCGCACTAGTGAACAAAATTCAAAAAGACGACATTGTTGTTACACAGGACTACGGCGTTGCAACAATGGCCCTTTCTAAAGAAGCACACAGCATCAATCAAAACGGGCTGATTTACACGAAAGACAATATTGACAAACTTCTGTTTGAAAGACATCTGTCTCAAAAAATCCGTCGCGCCGGCGGCAAAGCCTTTAATGCAAAAAAAAGAACAAAAGCAGATAACGAAAAGTTCGAGGAAACATTTAGGCAGCTCTGTTTGCAAATACTCAAAAAATAAAAAAGCGGTATGGACCATCGCCTAAACAGCCGGTCCATACGCCCGAAAAAATAGGGCGGCTTGAATGTTTAGCCCCCCGATCAAGTAGATATATATTAAATTGCCCTCGATAACAAGAATATGAACAGCGCAACTGAAATAAACAATGCCACATTCAGGGTAGTACCTAACGAACCCCTCCATTTTTTAGATTGGTTGGTTTTTTGTGCCTTTGCTGACGGCATATGATCAATGTAGTTGTATGCGGCGTAATGTTGTTTGATGTATTGATCAATAATCGTTTGTGCTTCCTTGATAATACAATCGCTCTTTTTCAAATCAGGCACAATATGAGCCGATTTTTTTGCTCCTTTTCTATAATTTTCATTGTTTTTTAAAATCAAAATCGCTTCTTCAATGAAATTAGATTTTATATTTCTTAAGATAACAACCCGTTTCGCCTCATTATTTGTCATACTTTACCTCCAGCTTCCTTAACATGCATGTCCGTTAAACACGTATTTTTTGTCTCCGTTTTCCCTATCATACTCACCGATAGTTTATGCACATGAAAGGCAATTTATACATTTTTAACTAACTTTTTTCCATACTTTTGCAACCAATATTGTCATATCATCTTTCGCAGTGTGTCCATAGTTTTCTAACGCCTTTTTCAATAAGCAATCGGCTATTTCTTGAGGGTTGGTCGTTTCGATCTCCTCCAGGACTTTTCGGACCCACACCTCTTTTCTGACAATCTTCCGATTGGAATCCAACACCCCATCGGTCATCATGATAATATAATTCCCATCCGATACGGTTTTGCTTGAAATTTCCATATCAATATTGTCCAATATGCCTACCGGCAGCGAGGTAGATTTGATCACTTCAACTTCCGTTCCCTTTTTGATGAAAGTAGAAACAGAACCAATCTTTGCAAATTCCACATTGCCCGAATGCAGATCAATTGCGGATAAATCGATGGTTGCAAAAGATTCTTCCGGTGATTTAAGCACCAATACCGAATTGATTAACTTTACTGCCGTATCTTTATCAAATCCGGAATCCAGAAATTGCTCCAATAAAGCTATTGTTGCACTGCTTTCCTTTGACGCTCTATCCCCGCTTCCCATCCCGTCACTTAATGCCAGCACATATTTACCGTCTTTCAGCTGCATAAATGAATAGTGATCTCCGCATTTGACCTGTCCTTCTTTTTTAAACTGTGCGATTCCGGTAGATATCTGATAAACCTCTTCTTCAATATATTTGACCGTGCACCTTGTGCTACGCTTGCTTGCATTGCACACGGTATTTTCCTTCACCATTTTCCTGCCCGCTATTTTACAAACAACAGGTGCAGCCACATTAACACATTTCCTTATGCCGCCACAAGATTTAAAGGCAATCTCGATTTCGTATTTTCCCTGCGTATTTTGCAGCACCGTTACATCTCTGGCAATGATACCGGTCTTATCCAATTCCAGCATAAGCTCTTTTTCCATATCCGCGTCAAACTGCAAATCCGTGGTGATCTCTTTCGCAAGGTTGGCAATAATCTTGGATACACCTTGAAGCTGCTGTGAAATCAGTCCGCGGCTCTCCCCTACCTTATTGCGCCAAAGCAAATTCAATTGATAAATTTCAAACATACTATTCATCACTTCTATAAAATAGTCGATTCTCATACAGCGATTCCTAAAATTCTCCGGCACATCTCTCTCATCGACTCTTCCCTTATCCTCCAGCTTCTCCAATATCTTAAACATAATCTGATAGGTATTATGGAATTCTCTTTCCCAACAACAAAGACATAATCCGCAATCTTTACAAACCCTTTCCGCTACCTGATCGAAAAGCACCGTCACATCGCTCGTATTGGGCGCAATTTGTTTCTGGGATATGCTGGTAAAGGTATGGGCCAATTGCTCAAATGCAGTGGAAATACTGTGCAGTCTGCCCACTAATATTTCCTTTAGTTTACGGCTGGAGGCCTTTCTATTGGTCAACACTTCAGGATTTTTATTTAAAAAATTCCCTATGTATTCCAAGGTTTTAGCAGGCATCAAACTAAATATCGCTACGGCGGCAAAAATATCATAAATGTTAATCAACACTTCGGTAGAGCCATTTACATAAATCGTAAATATCGCATTAGCGAGAATAAATGCCAAACTCACACCTACTTTTCCAAAGGGCTTAAATACCCCCGAAACCAGTCCGCAAAAGGCATAACAGCCTATAAGCAGCGGCATCCTCGGAGAAGTAATACTATTGATGAGTCCGATTGTGACCCCGGTAGATGCTGCAACCGCCACACCTTTTTTCAAACCGAACATCAATATGATTAATATGCACAAGGTGTTGCGCAGTGAGATGCCTCCCGGAAAATGTATATCTACCAGTCCTACAATCACCAGCCCCATTAATATTGAAAGACTGATCAATTCTTCATTCGATAACATCTTTCGGTTCACACGCTGTTTTAAAAAGGGTATCCCGGTGTGAAATATAAATACCATGACAAAGGTGATAAAAGCTTCAAATAATAACACCAAAATATCATACAATAAAAATCCTTGCGTCATAACAGGGATAATCCCTGCAGAAAATAAGCCGGCACCGGCCGTCAATGCAACAAAAAATTTCTTTTTGAACAGTTCATTCTTACTGAATAAATAAAATCCGGTAAATATGATCATAGCTGCCATATATTTGACCGACACGATTCCTATGCCCGAGCTTATTAATCCCACCATGATGCTTATACCTATCATCATACTCTTTGCTTCTCCCATAAAAGAAGCCGCATAGAATGCCGATCCAAAGGGTGCTAAGCTTGATAATATAATGACTCTTCCCAGCAGCAATGCAATAAGGTTGACAACAATATCTTTTGGCACGAAAGGATTACGATTTTTTTTGGCCTCTTTACTGCTGTGGTTCTTTTGTCCTTCATTTCTTATGCGTTGATAAGGAAATAACTCTATTTTTTGCATTATACTAACCCCCAATACGTTATGTGCAAAAACCATTATACAGCATGTCCGATAAAATATTTGTCATTTAGGGGGAACGAAAGAGAAAAAGTTTTTTACATTAATTTCCACAAAATGGTGATTTCATTCAATTAACGACAACGTTTCTGTAGACGGGTTGATTGACGTGTACACACAAAAAAAAGACACACAATCCAAATTGTGTGTCTTTTTGGTGGGCACAACAGGGCTCGAACCTGTGACCCCCTGCTTGTAAGGCAGGTGCTCTCCCAGCTGAGCTATGCGCCCTCGTCTTAAACCTTACAGCCTTCGTACTACTGCGTCAATCTTTCCTGTACTACTCGTCTCTAAGGTTTAATCCTCATTAATGGTGACCCATAGGGGACTCGAACCCCTGTTACCGCCGTGAAAGGGCGGTGTCTTAGACCGCTTGACCAATGGGCCGCAAATGGTAGCGGCGAATGGATTTGAACCATCGACTCTGCGGGTATGAACCGCATGCTCTAGCCAACTGAGCTACGCCGCCATATATTGCTCAATTTTTAGAGCAGTCACTATTGTATCACAAATCTCCCAAAAAATAAAGCGCAAATTTATGGAACCCTGCCCCTTTATTTCCTGTTTTCTAACCGCTTCTTGCAGCGACTTTTGTATTGTAATATAAATCTACATAAATGTCAAGAGATAAATAAAATTTTTTTTAATCTTTTATATATTTCGCCATAAACATATATATGGTTTTAATCAAATAGGACATGGGGGCGATGCACAGGCTCGCCCAAAATGATCTGTATCAGGCATTTGCGCCCCCAAGTCTCATTCTCTCCGTCAGCAGTCTTTTACATTTTTTCAGTCATATCAAAGATACTGCGCACTTTTATTTTCGCTTTAAGTTCATCGAGAGAAATATCTGCCGATAGACTCTCTTTTTTTATTTCAATTTCTTTTGTTGTCCCGGCCGACATGTCAAAATAATTATCGTCGAACTTACAGTCCACATCTTCTGTATCCAATTCGATATATTTTGCAAAGGCTTTGGCTTGCAGGATCACTTTAAATCCATTGTCCGACTCCTTTATATCCGCTTGAATCTCCGGATCGACAAACTCAAAATGCTTTGCTTTGGTAAACAATACCGTTCCGGAACTTATACAGTGATCATCGGAAAGAAGCGAATACTCCAGATAAGTGCTTCTCAACAATTTGTTCTCGGTTAGCATATCGCTGAAATCCAATTGTTCACACAAAACAGCACTTAAAGGTTCTATCGTAACATCTTTCGAACCCTGGCTGATGATTTTAGAGCTATTGTCCCTCAGATACCACACAATCTTGCCGTTGACCTGTTCCCGCTTGTCATTGGTTACATAAAGGTCCGCCCTCGTCCCTTCTTCACAAACGGACAGCAACGTCATTGCAAAAAACTTTTTGGCAAAATAATGCAGAGCTTTCCATCTGCCGAAGCTATCTATGCCGGACCATGAGGCTACAGGCCAGCAATCGTTTAATTGCCAATAGAGGGCCCCCATACACCTTCCCCTGTTCCTCCGCCAATGCTCTACACCGTATTTGATTGCTTCCGCCTGTAGAATCTGAGAAGCATACAGCATGGAATCGAAATCCTTAGGATATTTAAAATTCTCGGAAAGATAATAGAGGATCTTTCCGTTGGCTGTACCGTTTTTCTGATGTTTTTCCATAACATACGAAAAAATATTGCGGTCTTCCGGCAGTGTAAAAGATTCTACTGTTTTTAAGCAAGGAAATGATTGAAAACCGAACTCGGAACAACACCTAAAATAATAATGCCTATAATCGGTGAACGGTTTTAATCCATGCCACACATCCCAGTAATGAACATCCCCGACATTTTCATTGTTCGGATCTTCAAATCCGCCGCCGGAAGAGGGCGAAGAACGCCAGTAAAACGTATTGGGGTCCGTCTCTTTCGCAACCTGCGGAAGCAGTATCTCAAACTGCTTGACGTAGTCGGTCTTGAGTTTGGCACCGGCATCCTTGAAAGATGGCCAGTCTACCCAGGCCACTTCCAGCTCATTATTGCCGCACCAGAGTCCCAAACACGCATGATGTCGGATGCGTTTCATATTATCTTCCGCTTCTCTCTTAATGTTTTCCGCAAATTCATCGGTCATATCGTAGATAGCACATGCAAACATCAAATCCTGCCACACAATCAGCCCGTATTGATCGCACAAATCAAAAAAGTAATCTTCAGGATAAATACCGCCGCCCCATACCCGGATGCAGTTGAAATTGGCTTCCACACAATCTTTTATAAGCTGCTCGGTTTTTTCGGACGTACATCTGGGAAGCAAATTGTCTTCCGGAATATAATTGGCGCCCATTGCAAAAATCCGGACACCATTTATTTCAATATCAAAGGATTCTCCCCATTCGTCCGGTTCCCTTTTAACAGTCAAAGTCCTAAGCCCTATGGTAAAGGTCTTTGTATCAAGCACCCTATCGTCATTTTGCAAAATCACTTCCACATCGTAGAGAGGCTGCTGTCCGTAGCCGTTGGGCCACCATAATTGGGGATCGTTTATATCCATCGGTATATGGTTTTCATATCTGCATCTATGTATAGCCGCAGAGATCTTTTGACCGTCAGGAGCCGTGACATTGACCACTGCGTCAATATTTTTTTGATTCCACTGCTCCACCTTTACACTGATATCCAGGGACACTTTCTTTTGGGCATGTGTTTGTGTTATATAAACATCCTCGAGTCTCGCCTCATTAAATCCCTTGATACAAATATTTCTCCAGATGCCTGCGTCCGGTATCTGGGGACCCCAATCCCACCCGAACATATAGTGGGCTTTTCTGATATAGGGGAAGCCGTCCATCGAACCCTGCGCATGATAAACCGGGTTCTCTTCATGTTTTTGTCTTATGAAGTCAAGGGGGGAATAGAGCGTCACCTGTATATCGTTTGACCCTTCCTTGAGGTATTCCTTTATATCAAACCTATAGGTCCGGTGCATATTGTCCGTGCGGGCCACCACCTGATCATTTAACCTGATTTCCGCAAAAGTATCCAGCCCTTCACAGCACAAAATCAGGCGATCATATTCTAATATCTTCCCTTCAACATCAAAGGTCCTCTCATATTGGTAATCGTGAGATAAAATCTCTTTGGCCTTGTCCTCGTTATCTCTGTAAAAGGGATCCTCTATTTTCCCCGCATGCAATAAATCTGTTAAAACAGAACCGGGCACCTTTCCTTTGGTCCATTCTACGTCATCCTTCTTCTTCATTTGCCATATGCCGTTCAGATCTAACGTAACCATCGTTTAACTCCTTTCATTGCTTTCTTCTTTTTCAATAAGTACACACGTTTATTATACAAGGAGTTTAACGGCGGATATACGTCATTTTTGGTTAGTTCTTTGCAGTTTTTGACTTTTTTATGGCACTGGGAGGATAATGCTTTACCCTCTTGAATACGCGGTTGAAGCTGGATACATTAGAAAAACCTACGTCATAGGCAATCTGCGTAATTGACATATCTTCGGATAAGAGCAGCTTTTCTGCTTCACATACCCTCACAAAATCAACATATTCCTTAAAATTCTTGCCGATTGCTTTTTTAAAATATTTTGAAAAATAATGATAGTTCATATTGACCATGTTCGCTGCTTTTTCAAGGCTTATCTCTTCCGCATAATCCCTCTCAATATATTTTAGAAGCGGATCAATTTTTTTCAGCTTTTTTTCAAGATCCGCCGGCCCGCAGCTCCCCAGCATTTCGTTTCGGACAAGACAAGCCACCAGCTGATAGATATACCCTTTAATATATATCTCGTAACCGGCTTCTTTTTTCAAGAATTCATGGTATATTCCCATCATTAATTGAACAATATCTTCGGAATGCTTAAATGTATCTGCAATATGATAGCTTTGCTGGTGACTGCTGTTTAAAAACATCATGATATATTTGGACTCAAAAATATTGGCGTAAGACGAATAGATCACTCCCGGCGAGAATTTGATGACCAGATACCGTACTTCCTCACCTGCGGTGCATTTTATATCATGAATCACCCCGCTGTTTGCGATCACAATATCATTTTTCCGCACTCGAAAACACCGGTCATTGATCTGCTGCACTGCAGTACCTTCCAGCATATATATGATTTCAATACAGTCGTGCCAATGGGGCGCACCTTTTATAGGTTTTTTGAGGTTATCACACAAAAACACTTCCACCGGAAAAGTCGGTTCCGACAGAATCGGATTTTCTTTATATGCATCCATACGATTTCCCACCTTACTTAGCTTATATTATAACACAAGCGTAAATCTTTTAAAATCGATTCTTTACATACAAGCGGGATCAGAACTTAAATAGTTCACCCTATTGTCCGGTATGGATGCATACATAGTTGAGCGTTGAGGGCTGAGTGTTTATATATAGCTAATAAACTAAGGTTGGAAATATAATCGTACTCCGGCAACAGATATCGCGAATCTAAGAGCTTGTATTGCTTGGGTTAAGGTAAGGGCACACACCGTACCGGCACTCGGAAGTCGGATAGCAATGCATTGAACCCTTTCCTGTCGGTTCACATTCCGACCTCCGCTCTCCGGTTCATACCACTATATTTCCTAATGCCAGTGTGCGTTATCTATAGAATGCTACACTAAGTTACAAACACATTATGGTTGTAAGAACTCAGCCATATAGCTACACAGGCAGTCATGACATAGACCTGTTGCAGTTAGACTAGTGAGACCGCTGTTCAGAAAATGATCAGCAAACAATTCTTTCTTCAACTTTGTACAATAATCAGCTTTGACTTTTCTTTCCTTTTGTTCAAGGAAACATTCACTTTAGCTATCATTAGAGCATTCTGTATCTATGAGACCTTCTCACCTTGTGGTTATAGCCCTGGCCCCATGTATAAAATTAGTGGTGAGTAT
>JAKSBV010000482.1 GCA_022360955.1 Bacillota bacterium | reverse complement strand
GGAGAAAACATACCCTCGACAAAGAAAAAGTGCCGATCGTATGTTTTATTTTATTGCAGCCAATAATAACATTATAAAGACCCTAAGCGTTAAGGAGGTTTTATGCATGATAAAGGTGGAACATCTGTTTCATTCCTATTCAGGGGATGACCGGTATGCGGTAAAGGATGTAAATTTTGAAATCAATAAAGGGGAAATTTTTGGGTTTTTGGGGCCGAGCGGTGCAGGAAAATCAACGACTCAAAGTATATTAACCGGTTTGCTGCCGCTGCAAAAAGGAACCGTTACCATTGACGGACAGGATATTAGAAGGCCTCATTCGGCGTATTTTAATAAAATCGGGGTGTCTTTTGAGCGGCCTAATGTTTATAAAAAGCTGAGCGGGATGGAAAACCTCATATTCCATGCCAAAATGTTTCGAGTTTCCACTGCCGACCCTATGGCATTATTGCAAAGGGTAGGGCTTGAAGATGCGGCGAAAAAAAAGGCGGGCGACTATTCCAAAGGAATGCTGCAGCGGCTTGTATTTGTGAGATCAATGTTGAATTATCCTAAAATCTGGTTTCTGGATGAGCCGACGGCGGGACTTGATCCGACAACCGCCGGTAAAATTAAGGCAATCATCCGGGAGAAGCAGAAAGAGGGTACAACCATTTTTCTTACCACCCATAATATGTATAGTGCGGAAGAGTTGTGCGACCGGGTGGCCTTTATCGTGGATGGGGAAATCAATGCCATTGATTCTCCAAGGAATCTAAAATTAATGTACGGTGAAAGATTGGTGAAGATAGATTATCGGGAAAACGGGACACTTAAGACCGAAACCCTTTCTATGACCGAAGAGAAAGACAGGCAGAGAATCAATGGATTGGTGAATCAAGGCAACATAGAAACCATTCATTCCCAGGAGGCGACACTGGAAGAGATTTTTATCAAGGTGACCGGGAGGGGGCTGGAATAAATGTTCAAAAGATTGGGTGCACTTTTCCAAAAAGACCTGGCCCTGGGCATTCGAAATTACTATATCGCCATTATGTTGTTCACTGCTGTGTTATTGGTTCTACTGGTCCGTTTTGTCATTCCCGAAGAAACCTCTATCAAGCCCACTGTTTATTATGCTGTAGAATCGGAGGCTGAAAGGGCTTTTGCGGGGATGTATGAGCTTATGGATCAAAAGGGCAGGATGGAATCAAGGGAGGAAATTGTACGCAGTATGGAGGGGAACATCAACAGTCTCGGCATGGTATTTAAGATCAAAGACCGGAAGCCGACTGTCGAATACATTTTGCAGGGACATGAAAACGAAAAGATCAAAAACCTGTTGGTTTTACCCGTTCAGGCCCTTTTCAACCCGGCGCGGCAGGATGATCTTCAAATTGAAACAATACGGCTAAAAGCAGTAACGGAAGAAAACGATCAAACCTTCAATATGATGCTGCTTCCGTTGCTGGTCCTTTTTGAACCGGCCTTATTGGGGCTGATGCTATTGGCCACCATGATCTTTATGGAAAAAGAGGAAAAGACCATACAGGCGTATGCTGTGACACCGGGGCAACTGGCAGAATTTTTAGTTTCCAAAGTATGCTTTATTCTATTGATGTCTTTGATTTCTGCTTCCATTATTGTCGCGTTTACCGTCGGAATCGGCAGCAACTTTATACTCCTATTGTTGGTTGTGGGCATAAGCAGCATTTTTTCGTCAACATTGGCATTGGTGATTGCAAGCTTTTTTGACAACCTGTCGAAAGCGATGATGTGGCTGATGTTTGCGACAATTGTTCTGACAGTGCCGATGATTTCTTATTTTATGCCCGGATTTGCCCCGGTATGGATTAGAATTATGCCGACATATCCCCTGCTGTTTGTTATTCAAGAAGTATTGTTTCCCACGGGGAATAACGATATGATTGTTTCAACCCTGGTGCTTTTTAGTATACTCAGCGGGGTCCTGTTCGGAATCTCGGTTTTGCGTTATAGAGGCAATCTCATGAAAGCGTAGGGAGGTGTTGAACATGTTTAGAAGAATACTGGCAATTTTCAAAAGGGATTTGGTGAGTAATTTTCGAGAATTTATGTTGATTTATATTTTGATTGCCCCCATGTTACTGGCAGTCGGATTAAGATTTTTTATTCCCAGTGTCAATGCCACAGGATTGACCTTTGCACTGGATGCCGGCATCGATCAGAAGATTGCCCAAGTGTTTGAAAAATACGGGGAGGTAGAATTGTACGACAGTCGGGAACAGTTAGAAACAAGGGTCAACGACATTGATGACGTAACGGGATTGACCATAGACCAACAGGGACACTATCAGGTCCTTATCGAAGGCAATGAGTCGGAGAACATCATGCCCCTCATTTTGCGGAATATGAACAGCGATGACCAAGCAGCAGTCAATTTTGAGTTCAGCGATATCGGGTATGCATTGTCCCCTGTTGCAAGCGTTGGAACGGTATCGGTGATTATTACGGCGATTGTGCTAAGCGGCATGCTGATTGGTCTGGGTATTATCGAAGATAAGGAAGCGGGTACAATCGGTGCCTTGAGCGTTACCCCTATGAGCAGAGGAGAGTATGTTGCAGGGAAGAGTCTTGTCGGGTTGTTCTTGGCACTCACGCATGCGTATTTGACGCTGTGGATTTTAGGAATGATGCATGTGAATCTATGGATGGTTTTAGTGATTACGTTCATCAGTTCGTTCATCGCTTTGATTTTCGGATTTGTTATGGGTGTAATCAGTGCCAATCAAATGGCGGGCATGGCGACGATGAAAATACTGTTTCTGCCCGTATCCGCATCCATCGTAGGAGCACTGTTTTTACCGGATCGCTTGCAGTTTTTGCTCTATTGGTCTCCTATTTACTGGTCCTATTTGGGGCTGTATGGGATTATCGTAGAGACGGCGACATGGGGGCAAATTGTTTATTATTCCCTATGGATCGTCGGACTGACGGCTGTTACGTTCCTGCTTTTCAAAAATAGGATACGAAGAGGTTTGTTGTAATTATAACGGACAATGGGGACGGGGATCAAACATCCGTCCCTATTGTCCGCGAGCCATTAAGAACATGGACCGCAGGTAGGGGTTAAATATGCGCAGAAAAACCAGATATATTTTTCATAGAAGCCCGATGCTTCAGATAACAGGCCGGCAGTGTAGTCGTCGCAATTTTGACCGGCGAATTTGCTAAGCTTTTTGATTTGGTTAACAATGAGCGTAAAATCGCATACAACGCTCTGAGCAATTGTGGGTGCCGAAAAGTTTGTACTGGGGGCTCCTTTGATTGTTGCGACTCTTAAAGCACTTTCTAAGTTGGCAATAGGCATACACCCCAGCATTTTGATTCTTTCGGCAATTTTGTCTATTTCGTCGGCAATATATTCGTAGATCTCTTGCAGTTTTGCATGGAAGTCAAAAAAGTTGCATCCTACCACATTCCAATGATAATTGTGTATTTTGATATACAATACCTGTAGGTTTGCCAGATACTGGTTTAAGCCGCAAACGATTTGCTGCCTTTTCCTTGCGTCCAATCCTAAATTCATACATATCAACCTTCTTTTCATATAATGTGTTATTATAGTATATGAGGATGCTCGGCAATTGGTTAACATTTTTTGATTATGATAAACATGCATGGCAGTGTATTTGATTTCGCATAAAAAAGCTGATATACTTTTATTTATACTACTTTTACATATCAAACAATGAGGGATTATCTATTGATCATATGACAAAATGATGATACGGCCGATGGGTGAGAGGGAATAAAGATATCCGTTAATACAAAAAAATAGTAAAGGAGGACGCAAAATGGAAATTAAAAAATGTATTAAAGAATCTTTTTCGGTTATAGGCAAAGAAGGTTCTACAGAGGATGGTAAAGGATTTATTCAAAAATTATGGGATGATGCCAATGCCCACTTTGGTGAAATAGCATCACTGGCCAAGAAAGACGAAAAAGGTAATATTCTTGGCATATGGGGAGCCATGTCTGATTTTTCTCGTTCTTTTAATCCTTGGGAAGACAATTTTACAAAAGGACTTTACCTCGCGGGCCTTGAGGTAACAGACGACGCTCAGCCACCTCAAGGGTGGGTAAAATGGACGATTCCGTCGTATGAATATGTTTATTCCAAAAGCGAAGGTCCGAATACATTTACCGATGTTATAAAATATCTAAACGAAAACAATATCCGGCTTGCAGGTGCTGTTCACGATTTTAGCTGCCCGGAAGATGGGCAAGGTTATATGTTCTTCCCGATACGGAGATTATGAGCCGGAGATCGGAGGTCGAAATGCAGCCAAACAGCAAATCAAACAGGGGACGGTACCTCGTTCTAGAACGAGGTACCGTCCCCTGTTTGATTTGCTGTTTGGCTGCATTTCGACCTCCGATCTC
>JAKSBV010000464.1 GCA_022360955.1 Bacillota bacterium | reverse complement strand
TTTTTTTTCGACCAACTGCTTGTCTTGCTGCGCTGTTTGAAGTATTTGAGATATGATTTTTCATCAACGCTTTGCATTTGACCGTCAATCCAGCCAAAGCACAGCGCTTCTTCAAGCGCTTCGTTTGCTTTTAATGTTTCCAGCTTGTCCTTTTTCCCAAATATAAGCCAGACTCCCTCATCGGAAAGTGCATTTTTTGTGAGCCATTCCCTGAACTCCAAACGATTTTTAAATAATATCCGGTTCATGATTTTTGTTCTCCTAACTCTTCAATTTCAAATTTTGTACCATTAGGTCCATTGTAGAAGCTGTACCTCATTAATACGTTCATCTTTTGTCACTTAACCTAATTGTACTACACGAAATGAAAGAAGCCAACTGCAACAACAATAGGCTTCTTTCGACAAAACTTCAATCATTCTATAAAACATCTGTGCCACTTTTGCTCTTGTTGATGTGGCCTGGATTTGGAGCTTACAGATTATGGAACATAATAGAAACGGGTATATACCGCTTTAATGGTATATACCCGCTTTAAATTAATTATTCCACTTTATTTTTTCCTGATATCGGATGATTCGATAATTGGGGTCCCTTCAGGAATAATATCCACTGACAAATGTGGATGGTCTGCTTCAAGCATAGAAGTAATTGTAGCTTTCGTATCTATAATATCTTTTTTAACATAGAATGCTTGATCAGTTGAAATGTAAATGATTATGATGTACTTACTTCCATTTTTACTAATGAATATGTCTTCAATCCTTAAGGCTTCAGGCATATTGTTGATAATTATTTTCTCAAATGCTTTTCGTTTTGCAGCATCTTGTAACGTTCCTCCACCAAGCTCAATCACAGATTCTCTAATAATAGTCAAAGGTTCTTTGATTAACATCGAAGATAGAATTAAAACAAAAAAAGAATCTGCTAAATAAGGAATAAAGCTACTACTACCACTAACGTCTCCACTCGATAGGAAGAATACCCCTAAACCGATGCCTAACGAAAGAGTCCCATCAACTAAAGTGGCTTTCTGTTCAGTTTTTAAGATAATACTCGTATTTCCTATTCTACGATTTTGCTGAGAGTAAAATATAGAAACACTGTAGCAGATAGCAGCACAAGCTAATGCATAATAAAGTATCGGTTCTGGGATAAGCATTGGTATACTATCTGATGATCCGGTAAAATACATGACAATCCGGATAACAGCTGTCGCAACAGACATTATCAAAACACCAAGAATCACAAGACCTTTGATAAACCCATAAAGTGACTCATAAAAGTATTTACCTAGTGGAAACGTCTTAGTTTTTATTGTCCTAAGTGATACAATTTTCATGGCTACTAGTACGCCGAGAAACATAACAAAGCTATAATTACCGTCCAAAAGAACAACTTCAGAATTCGAAAGATAAAATGTGACCCAGGCAATTACTGCCATAAAGAGATTGGCAGCAGCCCCTATTAGTAAAGCACGGTTTTCTTTTTCTCTCTGCATGAATGATTCCTCTCCTATCTAAATATCTGATCCAAACTAGTATGCATGACGATACTCTTGCTGATAAAACCTTTATTTTTACATGGGTTGATTAGGTTTTTTAGTACTTTCTTTATAATTGCAAGTATATTATGCGCACTTTTACAATTGTAACTAAGAGATATCGCCTCCTTACAGAATCAAAGTTTAGCATGATATGAAAAAATTGTCCTCTCATTTGATGCACAAAAATGTAAGCATTGAAAGGGGTCAGGCTTCACAAATACACAGTTGCTTAATGCAAGGGAAAAGATGGAGGATAAAAAGAAAGTTGTAGTTATACTTTAGAATTGTTTTTATAGTTCCAACAAGGAAATAAATGAATTTTAAAGATTAGGCCGGCAGTAATCTATAAGATAATTAACACGAGAGCTATTATAGTCGTATGCATCAACTTATGAACTGGAGAACGGAGGTCTGAAAACAATTAAACAGGGGCGGAGAGTAAAACAGAAACCAGGTATCGTGCAAGGTGGGAGGCATGCTCAACCCTCAATTATTTGTACCGTTGGAATACCCGTTACCGCAATGCTATTATATTTCAAATTTTACAGTGCGGTAGTTATATTGAACAAAGGGTTAGAAAGCGTTGGTGCTTTCTAGAGGATATATAATAAATCAACCGAACTGTGTAATTGTGAAGCCTGACCCCGGCCCTGCTATCTTCCTTTTTCTTTAATAGGGAACCAAACCTCAGACCGGTATGTTGAAGATTGTGGGTCCCCCTTGGTGAGTACTTCAATGTCCGGGGCGTTGGCATAGTCATAACCGGATGTAGGCAGCCATTCAGTGATAATCCTTTTTTCCAATTCCTGGATCGCAAGGGGTACAGGGCCAACACATTCAAAAATGGCCCAAGTGCAAGCGGGCACTTCGTATTCGACAGTTCCTTCGGGCGCAGGCTTGTCGGTTGCAACCCCGATATAGTAATCAAATCCTTTACTATCCTCACAAGTGCTGATACCAAGTACACCGAAAGGGGGTTGAACCCTCAGTTCGCTGAGTCTGGAAATCGTACCGGCTTGAAGGTTTTTCTGCCAAAACAGCGGTATCTTGTCAAAACTTTCCTCGATATCCATGTGTTCTTTGACTCCAACGATTTTGAAAGCGCCCTTTTTCTCGATTTTGTAGTTCATTTCCACATCTCCTTTGATTGAAACCGTGAAGCTGATGCGGGGAAAGGCTTTGAGAGATATTCCTTCCGTACGGGCGATGGAAGGGGAGACGCCA
>JAKSBV010000059.1 GCA_022360955.1 Bacillota bacterium | reverse complement strand
GAACCGAAAATGAAGTCATCAACATCCAGCGTATAAGCCATACCCACTGCTGCTGCTTCCTGCCCGATCGACAAGTGGGCAGGCCCGGGATGATTATAAGGAATACCGTTGTATTCGCCTTTGGTTTTAATTTCATTCAGCATGGTTTCAAACTCACGAATCACTACCATATCATGATAAATTCGCAAGAAATCTTCTTTCGAGAAATTGGCTTTCTCATCTTCAATACTTTTGCTGTATTGGTTGACAGGAATTGGCTTAAAAGTCACCTCGCCAGCCTTCCTGACTTCTTTGGGATCAATAAATTGTACTTTAGGCATTGTATCGTGTTTTAATTTCTTTTCTAAAATCTGTTTACTTATTGAGACTTCAGTTTTTCATTGAGTCTGTTTCGGGTTGCGAGTTACAAGTTGCGAGTTTAACCCGAAACATGTAACGCGCAACTCGTAACGCGATCAGAATTGAAATATCGTCTCTTTAATTATCTCACTAACCGTTGGGTGCGGGAATACAATTTCCTCAACATCCTGCACGCGAAGCTGGGCTTCAATTAAGGCACAGGCTCCCCATATCATTTCAGAACAAGCTCCGCCAACCATGTGGACACCAAGAATTTCTTTGTATTTTTTTCCAACAATAACTTTGCAGAAACCGTCTTTGCCTTCATTTTCTGCGATAAAACGACCTGCATAAGCCATAGGCAGTTGACGAACTTCCACTTCAATTCCTTTTTCTTTGGCTGAAGTTTCAGTAAGCCCAACACCTGCAATCTCAGGATGTGTGTAAACCACCCCGGGAATCGCATTATAGCGCATCACATCCTTACGGCCCAGCATATGATTGATCGCAACTTCACCTTCACGACTGGCTGTATGAGCCAATAAAGAGAAGCCAGTTACATCACCAGCAGCATAAACATTTGGAATATTGGTGCGACAGAACTGATCAATTTTCACTCCTTTTGAAGTGAATTCGACTCCGATATTCTCTAAACCGATACCGTTAACGTTTGCACTACGCCCAACGGACAGAAGCACCTCTTCGCCAGTCACCGATTGACTTTGTCCATCCTTTTCAAAAATGACTTCCTTACCTTTTAACTCAATAACACGTGCACTAAGATGATACTCAATTCCACGCTTTTCAAAATCTTTTCTTACAAAAGCAGCAATCGATTCATCAACACCGGTAAGAATCTCCGGCAACATTTCAATAACTGTTACCTTCGTACCCATAGCATTAAAGAAATCGGCAAACTCAGTTCCAATTACTCCACCGCCAATTATTACCAGACTAGCGGGGTTTTCTTTTAGCTGAAGGATTTCGCGATTGGTCATCACTACATCTTGATCCAAGCCGGGAAT
>JAKSBV010000049.1 GCA_022360955.1 Bacillota bacterium | reverse complement strand
TTATTTTTATTTCTTATAAGTAAATTTTATTGACAAGTTATATTTTTTTTAGAAAAATGGTTCTTTTAGTGCTACATTATACAATATTATTGTAAAAATTTAAATAGTTATAAAAAAGAAAAATAGAACAGGGTACGGTTATCCGTTTTATTAAACTTTAATAAAACGGATAACCGTACCCTGTTTACCTCTTGCAAAAAACAAGAATAGTGGTATGATATTAATAAGAAAATCGGGAATAACTATATTTTAATCGGGATATTGAGCAAAAGGCATGGAGCCAATTGATAAAGGAGGAAGGGCAAGTGAGCGACAAAACATTTTATATTACAACGGCTATTGCCTACACATCTGGCAAACCGCATATAGGCAATACATATGAAATTGTACTGACCGATGCCATTGCCAGATTTAAGAGACAATTAGGCTATGACGTATTTTTTATGACGGGAACAGACGAGCATGGTCAGAAAATCGAAATCAAAGCGAAGGAAGCGGGCAAGACCCCTCAGGCCTTTGTGGACGAAATAGCCGCTAAGATAAAAGACATATGGGATTTGATGAACACCAGCTATGATAAATTTATAAGAACAACGGACCCATATCATGAAGAACAGGTACAAAAAATATTTAAAAAGCTCTATGATAAAGGAGATATTTATAAGGGCGAGTATGAAGGATTATATTGCACACCCTGCGAAGCGTTCTGGACGGAATCACAGTTGGTCGACGGAAATTGTCCCGATTGCGGCAGAACGGTAAGTCAGTCAAAGGAAGAGGCCTATTTTTTCAGACTAAGTAAATATCAAGACAAATTGATGAAGTATATAGAGGACACGCCGGACTTTATTCAACCCGAGTCTAGAAAAAATGAGATGATTAATAATTTTCTCAAGCCCGGGCTCCAGGATCTGTGTGTTTCCAGAACCTCTTTTGATTGGGGCATACCGGTTAATTTTGATGATAAGCATGTTATTTATGTGTGGATAGACGCACTTTCGAATTATATTACGGGTATTGGTTTTGATACCGATGGCAATCATTCCGAGAATTATTACAAATACTGGCCTGCGGATGTCCACTTGATCGGTAAAGATATCTTGAGATTCCATACCATCTATTGGCCTATCATGCTGATGGCATTAGATATTCCGCTGCCCAAGAAAGTATTTGGTCATCCGTGGATGCTTTTTGGCGAAGACAAAATGAGCAAATCCAAAGGCAATATCATATATGCTGATGATTTGGTCAAATACTTTGGCGTAGATGCGGTAAGATATTTTGCACTGCATGAAATGCCTTTTGCGCAAGACGGTACAATCACTTGGGAATTAGTGATGGAGAGGATTAATTCAGATTTAGCCAATGTACTGGGCAATCTTGTGAACCGGACCATTACAATGGTGAACAAGTATTTTGATGGTGTTGTAGAAAAACCCGATGTCCAAGAGCCGGTTGATCAAGCCCTCATTCAGTTGGCCCTTGAAACGCCCAAAAAAAGTGGAGCAGAAGATGGACGAATTAAGGGTTGCGGATGCCATAGGCGAGGTCTTTACATTGCTTCGACGAAGCAATAAATATATAGATGAGACAATGCCTTGGGTACTAGGGAAAGATCCTGAAAAGAGAAGCAGGCTTGCCACCGTGTTGTATAATTTACTTGAAGCCATAAGATTTTCAGCAGTACTGCTGCAGCCCTTTTTGCCTGAAACCGCAGAAAAAATGTTTAAACAGTTAAACTCAACAAAAACAGGCTGGGAAACATTGGCTCATTTTAACGGCACTGAAATAGGGTCAAAAGTGGGCAGCCCGGAAATATTATTTGCAAGAATAGATACGGAGAAGAAGTTTGACGAGATAAAAGGCGATAAACTTGCGGAAACGGAAGAAAAGAAAGAGGATTGTTCAAAGGAAGAAAAGCCGGTAAAGAGTGAGATTACCATAGATGATTTTGCAAAAATGGATTTAAAGGTAGCGGAAATCATAGGGGCCGAGAAACACCCTAAGGCAGATCGACTTCTCGTGCTGCAGCTTAAAGTTGGTGACGAAACACGGCAGGTGGTTTCGGGCATTGCGCAGCATTATACCCCGGAAGGGTTAATAGGACAAAAGGTGATTGTCATTGCGAACCTTAAACCCGTGAAGCTAAGAGGTGTTGAATCCCAGGGGATGATTCTTGCGGCTTCTACCGATGAGAAGCTTGTATTGGTCGGACCAAACGGAGAGATAGAAAGCGGTACGAACGTAAGCTAATGAGTTTTCAATTTTAGACCGGAGGAAATCACATGTTTTTTGACTCACATGCCCATTATGATGATCGACGATTTGATGAGGATAGAGAGGTACTGTTGAACAATATGCAGCAAAATAATATATCATACATTCTGAATGCTGCTGCAGATATTGATTCTTCCCGCAAATGCATTAAACTGGCTGAAAAATATGATTTTATTTATGCTTCCGTTGGGGTGCATCCCCATAATGCAGCAGAGATGACGGAGGATACGATAGATTTACTGAAAGACTTGGCAAATGCCCCCAAGGTTGTTGCAATTGGGGAAATAGGCCTTGATTATTATTACAATCATTCTCCTAAAGACGTCCAAAAGCACTGGTTTCGACGGCAGATTCAATTGGCGAAGGCATTAGATATGCCGGTCATTATACACAACCGTGATGCCCACGCTGATGTTATGGACATTGTGACGTCGGAAGACATTTCTTCTATAGGGGGGGTGTTTCATTGTTATTCGGGCAGCTGGGAGATGGCTCAGAAGATTATATCAATGGGGATACATATATCTATAGGAGGACCTGTGACATTTAAAAATGCCGTAAAATCTTTAGAAGTGGTAAAGAAACTGCCTATGGATCAATTATTAATAGAGACGGATTGTCCTTATTTGACACCGGTTCCTCACCGGGGCAAAAGGAATGATTCTACCTATATGCGGTTTACGGCTCAAAAAATAGCGGAAATAAAAGGTATTTCTCTTGAAGCAGTGGCCCTGCAGACCATGGAGAATGCAAAAAAATTATTCGGCATTGAAGATATAGATAACACAATGTAAAGTTGGAAATATAATCGTACTCCAGCAACTGGTATTCCGAATCTAAGAGTTTGTATTGCTTGCTTCGGGCGGGCTCCAAAACTCGCTGGCGCTCAGACAGTTGAAGCCGCTTTTCCTACGCTGCGCAAACAATCTCTAAGATTCTTCATAAGGTTACTTCCATACCATTATATTTCTAATTCTAGTGTATTATCTATAAGATAGGTGCAGAGGTAAAAGGATGACCGATATGACCATTACTTACCCGCTGGGAAGTTCCCTATATGTTAATGTAACCAATCGTTGTACCAATCGCTGCAGCTTTTGTATCAGAAATACGCAAGCCGGTGTTGGGGCAGGGATAAGCTTATGGCTGGAGCGAGAGCCGACGGTTGCAGAAATAATTGAGGATATAGAAAAGCATGATTTGGCGGAATATAAAGAGATTGTCTTTTGCGGATTTGGTGAGCCCATGTTCCGGGTTTACGATATTATTGAAGTGTGTAAACGATTAAAAGAAAAGCAAGAGGTATCGATACGCATTAACACCAATGGACATGGCAATCTTATTCATGGCAAAGATATTACGCCTTTGCTCAAAGGGAGAGTCGACAGTGTATCCATCAGTCTCAATGCGAAGAATGCTGTGGAATACCAGGCAATATGCCGCTCCGATTATGGAGAGCAAGGGTTTGATGCTATGCTGGATTTTGCAGCCAAATGCAAACAATATGTTTCTAGTGTTGTATTGTCCGTTGTAGATATCATGCATGAGGACGACATAAAAGAGTGTGAAGAGATTGCAGAAAGATTAGGTATGGGCTTTAGAATTAGACACTATGCCTAAAACAAGGGGAGGGTTTGCCTCCCCTGTTTTTATTTTTCAGTCACCATTATTTCCTCCATTCATATACTGATAATGTGTACGAATACCATTGACAGTTAATATGAATGGAGGAATGCTTTTTATGGAAGACAAAAAGAAATATGTACCTGAAAAGCCGGAAAAGGAATATAAACCGCCTAAGATGCAGCCTATGCCCCATAAACCACCTGCACCAGCTTGTCCCCAGATGCCAGTGCCGGGGCCGCAGTGTGGTTTTCCTACGATGTGTCCCCAGATGCCAATGTCCTATTGTTATCCTATGATGCAAATGCCGGCGCCGCAGATGCCGATGCCACAAATGCCAATGCCACAGATGCCAATGCCCCAGATGCCGTTACCGCAAATGCCGATGCCGCAGATGCCAATGCCACAAATGCCTGCACCGCAGATGCCGATGCCGCAGATGCCAATGCCCCAGATGCCTGCACCGCAGATGCCGATGCCGCAAATGCCAATGCCCCAGATGCCTGCACCGCAAATGCCAATGCCGCAAATGCCGATGCCAAATCATCCGCAGGAACCGATGATGGGAGAGGATATAGGTTATGGTGATCCGATGCTATATGGCGGTATGTATAATCCAATGCACGGCGGAATGTATGACTATGGTTTGATGCCAGGGATGGGTGAAATGTATGGAACAATGCCGGGAGAGACCTACTGTCCGGGAATGGGTGGATGCTATCCGAATCCTTGTGCACCCTACATGGAATATCCGGAAATGAAAAAGCCCAATCAAAATTAGTACTTATGGTATTTCATTGTGACGATTGTTAGAGTCACTGTACTTATTGTTAGGGGAATGATCATTGAACATAAACAATATTGAACGTGAAATATATAGACGAATCATATATTTTTTAAAGTGTCTTTGCTCAAATGTATTTACAGATTGCAGGACGATATGCCTATAGGTTCAAAAATCTATCTCAATTTGAGGTAGATTTTTTTTGAAGAAAAATAGATTTATTTTTTTCTATAAGATATAATAATATATAAGATTTTGTAATGTTAACATAAGGTTGCTTACCTTTTTTGAGGCAGGAAGGAGAAGGGCATGATACCTAAACATCAAATAAATGTTATTTATGGCGATACACCTAAGGCTATGATCAAAGAAATACTCAGTAAGATGAATATTGAAAAAGAGATCGATCAAAAGGCATTGATAGGGATAAAGCCCAATCTGGTTGTTGCAAAGCCGTCCGGTTCAGGGGCCACTACTACCCCGGAGCTTGTTGCGGGTGCAATCGAGTATTTGCAGTCTAAAGGATTGGATAATATCATAATTCTTGAAGGGTCTTGGGTAGGAGATAGGACTGACCGTGCATTTAAAGTTTGCGGGTATGAAAAGATTTCAAAGGACTATGGGGTGCCCCTGGTAGATCTTCAAAAAGATCGATATAAAGCATATGATGTAAATGGTATGAAGATTAATGTATGCAGTAAAGTGATGGATGTGGACTATCTCATTAACATGCCTGTATTAAAGGGGCATTGCCAAACCAATATGACCTGCGCTTTAAAAAATATGAAAGGCTGTATTCCGGATAGTGAAAAAAGAAGATTCCATACAATGGGATTACACAAGCCTATTGCCTACTTAAATAAAATTGTGAAAAATAGTTTGATCATCGTAGATGGCATCATGGGTGACTTGACCTTCGAAGAAGGGGGCACCCCGGTACGAATGAATCGTGTTATTGCAGGAAAGGACCCTGTATTAATAGATGCTTATGCAGCAGCGTTGATGGGTTTTGATTTGGACGAAATCCCTTATCTCCAAATTGCAGAGAAGATAGGCATAGGAAGTGCCGATATCCGCCGGGCCGACATTGTTGAGTTAAATAAGGACAATGGCGTGCGGGAGGTCTCGCGTTCTCGAAAAATTGAGCGTTTGTCAAGGTATGTGGTGGAAAAGGAGGCATGTTCGGCATGTTACGGCAGCTTAATCCATGCACTTACAAGGCTTGATGAACGAGGATCGCTGCATCGATTAAAGGATAAGATCCATATAGGCCAGGGATATAAAGGGCAGCAAGGCAGTGGAATAGGTATAGGAACATGTGCCGGGGGATTTTCTCACAACATATCCGGATGTCCTCCTAAAGCAAAAGATATCGTGCGGTATATGGAAGAGCAGTTCTGATAGGAAGAGGGGTAGACAGGTTTAAATGACACTGTTTTGTAGGTTATCCCGGATTGAGCAAAGGTTTATTTGAAAAAAATTAGGTAACAATAGTCATATAATATGATATTATATGATATAATATACAATTGGTTAAAGCAGAAGAATCGAACGATATATTTCGTGATAAACATTTCGAAATCAAAAGGGGCTGATGTCTTTTAGATTTATTGACTATATCGCGAAATGTATACCTTCGTACATTCAACGCCAAAGATTCAACATATTGCCGTAAATTCTTTTTTGCGTTTCATATATCTTTATAGGGAACGCTGAGAAAAGCAATAAAATGAATTTACAATTTTTGAGGAGGTAGAGAAATGGGACAGACTGGAAAGGCGAAGCAAGTCAGCTCGCTAATTCGGCCTTTTCTGCTTGTACTTGCAGTGGTAACTACGCTGATTGTGGCAGGGGTTAACTTAGTAATTGCGAATACCAAGCATGTGACAATAAATGACGATGGAAACATTACATATGTCAAAACCCTTACGGCAACGGTGGAGGAACTTTTACAAGAGCAAGACATAACATTAATGGATGAAGATGATGTGCAGCCTTTACCTGAGACAAAGCTTGAAAAGGAACAGGAGATTATCATAAAAAGAGCAGTGCCTGTAACAGTATTTGCAGATGGCAAGGAAATAGCCTTGAAGACTTGTAAGGAAACGGTGGGCGAAGCTTTGCAGGAGGCAGATGTACGAGTAGATATAAAAGATATTACAAATTATCAATTATCCGATGCGATATTGGCGGGAATGAAGATCAATATTGTCAGAGTGGTAGAAACAATTGATACGGTAACAGAAAAAATTGCTTTTGAAATAGTGGACCGGGCCAATGAAAAGATGGACAAAGGCAACAGAAGAGTTGTGCAGAAGGGTGCCGACGGAGAGAAGAAAAAACAATATCTTGTAGTTAAGCATGACGGCAAAGAAGTGAGCCGGGCATTAATGACTGAGGAAGTTGTAAAAAAGCCGATCAACCAGATCAATGAATATGGAACAGTTGCAGTCCATAAGACTTCCCGTGGTGAAACATTCAGATACAAGAAAATGTTAAATATGCGCGCAACTGCGTATGATTTATCTTATGAAAGCTGCGGCAAACATCCTGACCATCCCCACTACGGTATTACTTATACAGGCATGAAGGCCAGATATGGCGTGGTCGCGGTTGACCCTAAAACCATTCCGCTGCATTCAAGGCTATATATTGAAGCTGCCGACGGTTCATGGGTATATGGCAACGCTATTGCAGGGGATATAGGCGGTGCAGTCAAGGGAGATATTATTGATTTGTTTTATGATGACGAGACGTTCACGAAGAAGTTTGGCGTGAGAAGGGTAAAAGTATATATATTAGAATAAAAAACCGGGCTTATACCCGGTTTTTTATTCCAACAACATATATTGCAACTAATAGATGAACGAGATACTGAATTGCAGATAAAGGAGACTCATACATGGATAGACTGTCGTCAGCAGGTACGCTGAAAGAAATCATACATAAATACCAATTCCGGTTTAACAAAAATCTGGGACAAAACTTTTTAATAGACACCAATGTATTGGATAAGATTATAAATCATTCTGAAATCGGAGAAAATACGGGTGTGATTGAGATAGGGCCGGGTGTAGGTTCTTTGACACAGGCTTTGGCCGAAAAGGCAGGAAAGGTTGTTGCAATAGAGCTCGATACATACCTTATACCGATTCTAACGGAAACCCTTGCAGGATATGAAAATGTAGTCATTATCCATGACGATGCATTAAAGGTAGACATGCAACGGGTTATTAGCCGGGAATTTCAAGGTATGGATGTCAAAGTAGTGGCGAATTTACCCTATTATATTACCACGCCCATCATAATGGACTTATTGGAAAAACGGCTTCATATCAGCAGTATTACCGTGATGATACAGAAAGAGGTTGCACAAAGGATGCAAGCAAAGCCGGGGGAAAAAGATTATGGTGCCTTGAGTATAGCAGTGCAATATTTTACAAAGCCTCAAATCATTGCAACCGTATCTCCCAATTGCTTTATGCCGCAGCCCAAAGTAGACTCTGCGGTGATACGTCTGGATGTGCTGGATAAACCGATAGTACAGGTGGAAGATGAAAAGAAATTTTTTCATGTGGTTAAAGCCGCATTCGGGCAAAGAAGAAAAACACTTGTAAATGCATTATCTAATGCCGGCTTGTTTAGAATGTCAAAACAAGAAATAAAGGATGTGTTAAAAGAGCTTGATATTCAGGAGAATCGGCGGGGTGAAACCCTATCCATCATGGAATTTGCAGCACTTTCGGCTGCGATTGATTAGGTAAAGTATAAAAGCTTTCTTAAAAAAATTGATTCGTATATATAACACGGTCAATAAATGGCGTGCCTGTGGCACTTTCCTTCTTTGTGCTTTCATGTGATTTCTTGATCTAGATTTATAACATCAAGACGTGAAAAACGAGCCATATGCTGTACGGCTC
>JAKSBV010000081.1 GCA_022360955.1 Bacillota bacterium | reverse complement strand
CGATACTTGCTGTTGTAAGCTGCTGCAATGAATACAGCCTAACGATTCCCATCACTATAAATGTTGAAATGACCCCCAGTACTACGCTTAATGCCATCAAAACGTTGGAACTCTTATTTCTCCCCTTATATTTTTTTTGTAAATTCATACGATTCGGTTTCATTTTATCCTCCTTTTGAGTATAGGTACTATGGAAGGTAAAGCCTTTAAAATTTTTTCTTCCCTCATGATTCCTATTCTTTTATCCATTAAATCTCTCCTTTTTTGCTAATTTTTTATGATGATTACATGGTCCAAATACTACAAATTTAGGTCTTTGCCTTTGTTTCTTCCGGAAAGAATATGGTTCATTTTCATTTTTCGATTATGATTATTATTATCAATAACGGTGCTTTATTTAACTCTACACTATGGATAGTCACTTTACACTCGAACTTATACGTGAGCAAAAAATGTAAACTCATTGTTGTTTGCTCACATGTATCGATAGTTTGCAGTGCACTATCTAACGTAGAGTTATACTATTCTATCAAAATTAACTTTTAACCAATATAAAATCACGCTATCCTACAACGTATACCTGGTAAACGTTTGGGGATAACAAATAGCGGACGCTATATATGCCTTTCCGCCATTGCATTCGCTTTTTCTAAAAAGGTATCTAAAATGTCTAACTCATATTCCGTTAAACTTGATAAATACGAAACCATATCTTTATCGTAGTGATCATGATATCTTTCATGAGCCTCATAAGCTTTCATGCCTTTGTCTGTTAACCTAACCAATATTCTGGTATTATTAATCTTATCTGTTATTTTCTCAACCAATCCTTTCTTTTCAAGTTTTTTGATTGCCTTTGATACAGCCCCCTTTGTAACACCAAACTTTCTTGCCACTTCCGAAATATGAAGGTCCTCATTGTCACCTATTACGTTTAATATATGAATCTCACTTCTATATATTTCTACATCGGTTCCAAAGTATTTTGGCCTATCACTATTTTTAGATGTTTTTTCAACTAAAGTTATATATTTTTCAATTACATCTTTCTTCTTATTATTTTTCATAAACAAATAGTATACCAGGTATACATGTTTGTCAAGCTTTTTTTTTGAATATAAAGCTCTATTTTAAAACTGTTCATATTTTGTGAAAAATATTTAGTTGTGAAGTATTGGGATTCGCGCATATCCGAAGATTTATCTTTGAATTGTGTAATTGTGAAGCCTGACCCCTTGTATAGGATGAAAGGGGTCTGTAAATACTAGTAAAGTTACCATTGTATGCAGAGGACGTGAAACCTTGATTCAAATTGATGATTCCGGCAGCGGGAGCTTAATTGGCGGTACTTGTATAGGAATGATGAGAGCGGAAACGGGAGAATACTATCATGATATTATTCCGCTTAAGTATTATAGCAAAAGCAACTTTCCAAAAAAAAAATACTTGCATCACGTAGTTAAAATCGTAGAAAAAGGCCTGGGGGTTTTAGGCGCTTTTCAAAAAGAACCTATTCAAATTTGTCAGGGCTATATGTTTGATAAACTAAGACCGTGGTTAACAAAAAATCATTACCCCTGGCACAGTACACAAATTACAGGACTTTTACAGGATACGGTGGAAGAGACTTTTGAAAAATATACCATATCCCTCGGATTCCCACAGCAATATATAAAATATACCAAATACCCCTTCCACTTTCACAGGATTCTGCGCTGGGTGTATGCCGATTATGAACACCGTGAAAGACTCTGCAAGGTTGGCTGGAAAAGCTGGCAAAAATACGGGAAAATTCCGCTGGAAATACGTTATGACAACATGCCCAATAAACATTATCACTGCCTAAAATGCGGAAAAACCTTAGAACCCGGCACCAAAGTCAAGATTCTAAGGTTTACCAGCAATAAACCCAATATTATATATTTACACATGGAATGTTAGCCGGGCTAGCGGGTCTCCCCACTCCCCCCCGCACTCCCTGCTATTACATCACACCGGATGCGTTTTCTCTTCCAGATCCACCATGTCGCTGTCAATCTTATATTTCTGTGCCCTTCTATGCTCAAAGAATTTTTTAGCAACTTGCGGGAACAATGCATAGGATAGAACATCTTCTTCCTGTTCCAAATACTCTTTCATTTCATTTCTGATGTTATCTAACTCCGGCTCGATCAAATCCGCAGGACGGCAGGTAATCTGCTCTTCATCACCAATGATTTTCTGTTTAATTTCATCGGAAATCGGAACAGCGGTTTTACCGTATTCCCCTTTCACCAGTGCTTTCGATTCCTTTGAAATCATTTTATACCTTTCACCCATTAATACATTCAACACAGCCTGCGTACCTACGATCTGGCTTGAAGGTGTTACAAGAGGCGGATTGCCGAAATCGGCTCTAACCCTTGGCACTTCTTGAAGCACTTCATCAAGCTTATCCTCTTTACCCTGCTGTTTCAATTGGGATACAAGGTTGGAAAGCATACCACCCGGTACTTGATACAATAAGGTATTGATATCGACCCCCATCACTTTCGGATTCAGCAAGCCCGATTCAATATACTTTTCTCTTAACGGCCTGAAATATTCGGCAATCTTGCTAAGCAGCTGCAAATCAAGACCGGTATCATATTCGGTTCCCTGTAAAGTAGATACCAACGGTTCGGTCGGCGGCTGTGACGTACCCATGGATAACGGTGAAATAGCAGTATCTACAACATCTACCCCGGCTTCAATGGCTTTTAAATAACTCATAGAAGCCACCCCGCTCGTATAGTGAGTATGAAGCTGAACCGGTATCTTAACCGCTTCTTTCATCTTCTTCACCAAATCATAAGCAGCATACGGCAGTACAAGTCCGGCCATATCTTTAATACAAATAGAATCAGCACCGTTATTTTCTAACTCTTTTGCCAAATCAACAAAGGATTCGTTGCTATGCACCGGGCTTATGGTATAACAAACAGTGGCCTGCGCATGTCCACCCTCTTTTTTGCATGCATTGATGGCTGTTTGTAAATTCCTCGGATCATTTAACGCATCAAATATTCTCAAAATATCAATACCGTTGGCAATGGACTTTTGTACAAAATATTCTACGACATCATCTGCATAATGCTTGTATCCAAGGATGTTTTGACCTCTGAATAACATCTGCAGCTTGGTATTCGGAGCATTTTTCCTAATGGTTCGCAATCTTTCCCACGGATCTTCATCTAAAAATCTCAAGCATGCGTCAAAGGTTGCTCCACCCCAAACTTCCATAGAGTGATATCCGACTTTATCCAGTTCCCCTATAATAGGGACCATCTCTTCCGTTCTCATTCGTGTTGCAATCAAGGACTGATGCGCATCCCTTAAAATGGTTTCCGTAATTTTAACCTTAGGCATGATGTACCTCCTTGTATTTAGTTTGGCGTTCGGAGTTAGGACTGCGGAGAGATTGCTCCGAGCATCCTGCATAAAATATCAAATTCCAACTCCGAACCGATTTTTAACTATCTTATCTTCAATGCAATGCCGCAAGCGGCATAAATAATATTCAAATAAATCCAAGCCCGTCGTTAGAAAACACAGGCCCAAGAAAAAATACCCTATACGGTATTTTACTCCGAACTACTTCGCAAACATGGCCAAAAATATGCCTGCCGCCACTGCAGAACCGATGACACCTGCAACGTTAGGTCCCATAGCGTGCATCAGCAAGAAGTTGGAAGGGTTCTCTTGCTGCCCGACAGTTTGCGATACCCTTGCAGCCATCGGAACCGCTGAAACACCGGCCGATCCGATAAGCGGATTGATTTTTCCTCCGGAAAGCTTGCACATTAACCTTCCGAAGAGTACACCGCCGGCCGTACTGATCGAAAATGCAACCAAACCAAGTACAATGATGCCTAATGTTTGAGGCTGCAGAAAAGTTTCCGCTGTTGCCGTAGCACCCACTGTAATGCCCAGAAAAATGGTTATGATATTAATCAGGGCATTTTGTACCGTTTGATTTAATCGTTCGACCACCCCGGACTCCTTAAACAAATTGCCAAGCATCAACATCCCTACAAGAGGTGCGGATTCGTTAACAATGGTTACGACAACAATTGTCACAACAATAGGAAAAACAATTTTTTCCGCCTTGCTTACCGGGCGAAGCTGCTCCATGACAATTTTCCGCTCGTCCGGTTTTGTCAAGGCCCTCATAATAGGCGGCTGTATCACCGGCACCAAAGCCATATAGGAATACGCCGCAACGGCAATCGGTCCAAGAAGCTGGGGCGCCAATGTTTTGGTAACAAAAATAGCAGTCGGTCCGTCGGCACCTCCTATAATACCGCAGGAAGCCGCACTCGGTAGATCAAACCCTAATAACAATGCACCAAGAAAGGTAATGAAAATACCAATTTGTGCGGCAGCACCTAAGAATACACTTCTGGGATTGGCAATCAACGGGCCGAAGTCGGTCATGGCCCCCAACCCTAAGAATATGAGCGGCGGATAGATACCCAATTTAACCCCTATATATAACAGGTCTAAAAGACCGCCTTTTTCTACGATTTCCACAATGTCCAAATGTTTTGATAAAAATAACTCCGGATGAAACAAATTAGCATTAGGCAAATTTGTTAACAACATACCGAATGCAATCGGAAGCAGTAATAACGGTTCAAATTTTTTGGCTATAGCTAAGTAAAGTAATACAAATGCTACAACAAACATTATAACGGTCCCTATATCTATATAACCAAATCCTGTTTTCTCTATAAATTTGATTAGAGTCTCTACTAACAATTGATTCCCTCCATTTCCGTAGGTTCTATATAACTAAAATCTGAAACACTTCGATACCCTTGAGATTTTATTCCGGTTCCCACATCACCCCTTCTCTTAGCCGATAGAAACCAAAACATCTCCGTTGTTGACCGAAGTACCTGCGGAAACATGAACAGATACGACTTTTCCGGATTTCGGTGCCATAATTTCATTTTCCATTTTCATCGCTTCAAGAATGAGCAAGGTATCACCCTTTTTCACCTCTTGACCTTCTTTAACATTAATTTTGACCACTTTCCCCGGCATTTGGGTAAAGAGTTCT
>JAKSBV010000124.1 GCA_022360955.1 Bacillota bacterium | reverse complement strand
TTCTACATGATATTCGAGGGTATCTCTAATGGAGTCCAGCCAATAATCGGTTTCAACTATGGTGCAAAACTTTATAATCGAGTTTATAGTGCGATTAGGATGGCGATTATTGCTTGTCTGTTAGTGGGTCTTTTTGGTTTCAGCTTGATGTACACTTTTCCAGAGCCAATCATCCAGATTTTCAATAGCAATGATCCGGAACTACTGGCAACAGCAACAGAAGGTATGAGAATATTCATGTTCGGAATTATCGTGGAAGGTATCATCATAGCCTCAGCGGTTTATTACCAGTCAGTGAACAAGGTAAAACCTTCACTGTTCATTCAGTTCGGTAAGATTTTCATTTTCATCCTACCCTTACTCTTCATGCTGCCACAATACTACGGCCTTACAGGTGTGTGGATGGCAAACCCGATCGGACAGTATTTGATGTTCTCATTCGTAGTAGTTATGCTCCTGAAAGAAGCGAGATTCCTCAAAAATCCTTCAATAGAATCTGTCAAATGACAAAGATATACGTTTAAAGGTTATCAACTACTGAGAATATGCTATTTTTCATATGCAGCTTAGCACTATAGATGTATGAAAAATTTGAAAGGACTGATTAAGAATACTTATTGGAATATTTCAGCAAACGAAAAAGCCCTCTGGATGGTTTGTAAATTATGTCAGGATATTTTTCGACAAGTTTCCAGATACATCCGTTGACGGTTTTCGGATGAAAAGAGGGATCAGATTCAGCAATCATTGAGAGCAGTTCTGACCAATGCAAACCCTGTGGATTTTTCTCCAACAATTCAAAAGCTTTCGCATTTATGCGTTCAGTGACTTTGGATGATTGCATACTTGGCTTTGGCATTTCTACCATTGCTAAAGTTACTTACTTTTGCATCAATAAATGTTTTGTTGAAAGCCAGCCTGAATTAAATGCACATCGTAATCAGGAGAAGAAAATCTAAAGAAGTAGTTTTCTGGGAGAACTATTTTCTGCAGAGTATATAAATAAAAAACTTATAAATGGCAAAGCCTGCAATTTGAGTTCTCACATTCATCGTTCTCATATTTCCATTTAAGGCCCCATTTTTTTATATTCTGAATAACCC
>JAKSBV010000296.1 GCA_022360955.1 Bacillota bacterium | reverse complement strand
TATTTCCTCTGCGAGTCTTGTCCCGTAAATACTGCCGCTCGCCCCGGTCATACCGACAATATATCTTGCCACCCCAATCACCTCCTATCGAAAAGAGACATGGGGACGGTTCGTCTGTCCCCCAAAAACACACGGGACAGACGAACCGTCCCCATGTCTCCCATGTCTCTTCACATTACCGTATCCAACAAAACAAATAGGAATATCAACACACTCACAATTTGATTGATATTATAGGATGCTATCTTCATTTTTGCTGCATTGGCCGGGGATATCATGTAATGTTCGATACCCAATAAAACAGCACTAATGAAAATCCCCAATAAATAAATCCAGCTCAATGCCATTAAAAAATACAAGCTGATCAATAATAAAATCATCATAAAATGAAACAACCGGGATATCCGAAGCGCTCTTTGCAATCCGAATATTGCGGGGATCGAAAACAGTCCGTTTTGCCTGTCAAAAGCAATATCCTGTGTGCCGTAAATAATATCAAACCCCGCAACCCACAGCGCTACTACGGCACTCAAGATCAAAGGCGGCAAGGCGAATCTTCCGGTTACCGCAATCCACGCGCCCACAGGTGCCCCTGCACAGGCAAGGCCCAACACAATATGACACGCCCAGGTAAATCTCTTGGTATAGGAATAAAGAATAAACAGAAAAAGGGCTGCCGGGGTTAAGGCCAAACAAAGAGGGTTCAATTGATAGGCCGCAAGTATAAAAAGGGCAAAGCAAAACAGCACCATGCCCCACACTTCATAAGGCTTTACAACACCTTGCGGCAGATGGCGGTCTGCCGTACGGGGATTCTTTTTATCAATGTCCTTGTCCACCCATCTATTTAAGGCATTCGCTCCATTTCTCGCCCCGACGAAAGCTATCACGATCCAGAAGACCGTGTCTGCGGAGGGCAGTCCTTGTGCTGCCCAAATCATGCCTATGAGGGCAAAAGGAAGTGAAAACAGGGTATGGGAGAACATAACCAGTTCCCCGTAGGTTTTAATCCTCCGCAATACCATATGTCTTCCACCTCTTGTCCACCAAATGCTTGATGGCCTTTGTCATTGCTATATCTTCCGGCCAGGGTCTTGTATGGCCTTCACTGGGCCATTTCTTCGTGGCGTCGATCCCTAACCTATTCCCGTAATGGGCCGTATCGGAAGCATGGTCCAGGGCATCCAACGGGCCTTCCGAGATGACAAGATCCCTTTTGGCATCGATATTATTAAATACCTTCCAGATCACCGTAGAGAGATCGTGGGGGTCTACCGTTTCGTCTACAACGATGATCATCTTCGTATACATCATCTGCCCCAACCCCCAAAGGGCATTCATCACCTTATGGGCCTGTTTGGGATAGGTTTTTTGAATGGCAACAATCACACAATTATGAAACACACCTTCCAAGGGGAAATTTATGTCTACGATTTCCGGACACTGCACTTTGATAAACGGAAGAAAAATTCTTTCGGTAGCTTTGCCTAAATAGCAATCTTCCATAGGCGGCCTTCCGACAATGGTTGCAGGGTATACGGGATGCTTTTTTCTTGTCACCTTTTCAACATGAAACACCGGATACATATCCGTAAGGGAATAATATCCCGTGTGATCCCCAAAGGGGCCTTCCAATCTCAACTCATCCAAAGACACGTAGCCTTCCAATACAAATTCTGCGTGGGCCGGCACATCGATAGGATTCGTAACACATTTTACAACCTCAACCGGCGCTTTTCTTAAAAACCCCGCAAAAATCATTTCGTCAACCATCTTGGGGAGGGGCGCCGTAGCCGCATATATCACGGCCGGGTCACATCCCAGCGCCACCGCCACCGGCATCCGCTTTGCAATTTTCCTGTATTTTTCATAAATTGTTCTGCCATCTTTGTGCAAGTGCCAGTGCATACCCGTTGTCTTTCGATCATAGACCTGCAACCGGTACATGCCCATGTTTTGCTGACCGGTTTCTGGATCTCTGGTGATCACCAAAGGAAGGGTAATAAACCTTCCGCCGTCCTTAGGCCAGCATTTTAAGACGGGCAGCTTATTTAGATCCGGTTCTTCAATCACTTCCTGACAAGGCCCGTGCTTCACTTTTTTTTTTTTTTTTTTTGCCAGTCTGGCTAATTTGGGGACCGATTTGATCTTATTCATCGCTGTACTATAATTTGTTATATCCATAAAGTCCGTAATCGTATCGGCAATTTCATCCAAGTTTTCTGCTTCCAGTCCCATATGCAGTCTTTCATAGGTTCCCAAGGTATTGATCAAAACCGGATAAGGGGAGTCTTTCACCTTCTTAAAAAGCAGCGCATGTCCATATTTTTTACAAACCCTATCCGTAATCTCCGTAATTTCCAAATCTCGATCCACTTCAACCTCTATTTCATCCAAAAGCTTTTTCTCTTTCAAATGATTCATGAAATCCTGCAAATCCTTATAGGCCATCGGAACCTCCTCCTCTCTCCTTATATCAATATCTTTATTATTACAATTTTTCCGAGATTCTACCCTCACCCCTCAACTATTTTAGTTCTTAGCCTTGGAACTTCAGTTCTTGAAATACCATTTTATTAGCATAACGTGTTAATTTATATAAATAACGAATCACTATAAAAAATCTTTACCTTATTATGTAATCCAAAGAACTCAATACCGGTCTGCTGCATATGATAAACATATAGGCTAGTATATACTTGCATGTATAAATAAACATTTTCATGAAAGGAGCTTCTATCCATGACAAATAAATGCGATACAAAAAGTTATCAAAAACCTGTAACATGTCCCCCCGGTGCCCCGATTTGCGCCGACTGCGAACCGCCCAAGCATCCGTGTCCCCAAAGTGCTATCATCCGTTGCTGTACGGGAACAGGCCTAACTTCGGGCTTTATTCGAACCCCTTTGTTCCCTCCCCCTGCAACCCCTGTGCCTGTGGTATGCACCCCCCTGGATACGACTTGTTTGTGCAGGCCTATTGTCAATATTACATTTAACTGCAATGTCCACTTCACTATATCTGAAGATGAAACATTCTCCATCGTTTTTCAGTTAAAAAAATCTTGCGACAACGGTCTGGAAGTCGTATGCGGCACCTGGACGGTGGCAAGAAATGCTTTGTTAAGTCTCTTCCCTGACGATTCTTTTACGTTTACGTATTGTGACCGTCACCCATGCCCAGGCTGCTGTGTCTATACCGTTGAAATTGTGTCTTTTGAAGTGGGGGAAAATTTGCCGTCTATTCTATCCGTCAATGCGCCGGCCCTTAAGGTTATAGCAACGGAAACTTGTGACGTATCCAAGGGCAATATTTCTTCTAATCCCTCTCTCCGGGGAACAGCAACAAAGATTTATGATCCTCGGGAGATGAAATGTCCTCCGGCGGCACCGGTCTGTGCAGATTGCGAGCCCAAACATCCGTGCCCGCAAGGAGCCCTCTTTAACTGTTGTACGGGCGCAGGCATACCACCCACAGATATATGTCCCGCCGTCCCCCTTTCTCTGGTATGTGTAACCATTGACACCACATGCCTGTGCAGACCGCTGGTTATTTTAGATTTCAGTGCTATTATCGCTACTGCAAATGAGAATGACTCTATTACCACCCTCGGCTTCCGGCTGAAAAAATCCTGTGACAACGGACAGGAAATTGAATGCGGCAATTGGACATTTCAAAGAGCACCAGCCGGCTTCTTGACCGCGAGCGATACTTTCCGATTTACGTTCTGCGACTGCGATCCCTGTCCCGGCTGCTGTACCTATTCCGTCGTACTGGCTTCCTGTAATATAAACGCTATTAACGGCGGTCAAATCAGGAACTTCAGCATCAATACCCCAACAGCTGCCGTATGGGCAGTAGATACTTGCCCCCAGTCATCTTGATACGCTATCCGAAAGTGGACAACAGGAACATCCTTTTTTGTCCACTTTTTCTTTCAATATCACCAAATAACTGCCTTGCTGTATTCAACACAAAAAATTCACATTCCCCCCCTCTCTCAGCCCTTAACTATTTTTCAGCCTTGGCATCATTTTCTTCTACCCAAGTTGATACACATAATTCATCTCTATTTTTTTGAAACTTCACATATCCTATGCCATCCGTTTATATAAATAGGTATAGGGGGATGGAAAATGAGAAAACAAATTATAGCTGCCCTTTTAAGCGGCCTATTGGGTATCATGATTATCGGATGTGCCGACCGCCGGCCAAAACAAACACCTCTTCGTCAAAACACCGGCAGTTTGACGATTGGGGTACTGCCGGACGTGAACTCCATTCCGTTTATCATCGCAAAACGTAACGGTTACTTCGAAAAAGAGGGGGTTGCCGTCAATATCGAGCATTTCAAAAGTGCTATGGAACGGGATACGGCCCTGCAGACGGGCAATATTGACGGAGCTGTCTCCGACATGCTGGCAGTTGTTTTTTTCAACGACAATGGCTTTGAAGTCAAAATAACTTCAAAAACCAACGGCAGCTTCAAATTGGTCGCAGGAAAACATTCATCCGTCACAAGCCTTAAACAGGTGAACGGAAAAACAATCGGGATTTCCGCAAATACCATCATCGAATACTTAACCGACAGCATCATGGAAACTGCCGGCATGGATACGAAAGCCGCTAAAAAAATAGCAATACCCAAGATACCCACGCGCTTGGAAATGCTCGCAAAGGGCAAGCTGGATCTGGCCGTACTCCCGGAACCTTTAGCAAGTGTAGCCCTCACAAAAGGCGGCAGCATTTTAAGCAGTTCCGATCGGCTGGGCCTGCAACCCGGCGTAATGGTATTTACCCCAGAGGCGATCGAGTGTGAGACCGAAGCAATCAAAGCCCTGTACAGGGCTTATAACCGGGCCGTTGCATACCTCAAAGAAGAAAAGCCGGAGAATTATGCGGAGGACTTGATCAAGGAAGCCGGGTTTCCAGAAACCGTCAAAGAAACTTTGACACTCCCGAATTACTCAAAAGCCTCTATGCCTCGCGAAAAAGAACTGGAAGCAGTGCTTCATTGGCTTCAAGCTAAGCATCTGACAAGCAGTCACTATTCCCTCGATCAATTGTCCGATCCAAGATTCATCGAGTAAACGGCATCTCGAAACACGGTACGAATCCCTGGAAAAAGGTGTTGATGATGAGCAGATTTTTTAAAAATAAGCAAGTGGAACTTTTAGCGCCGGCCGGCCGGTTTGACATTTTTGAAAAAATCATAGGAAGCGGGGCCGATGCTGTCTATTTCGGCGGCAAAAGGTTCAATATGCGCATGCATCGAAAAGACTATAATTTTACCGATGACGAAATCAAACAAGCAGTCGCCGTCGCCCATGCCGCGGATAAAAAAGTGTACATCACGGTAAATAATCTTTTAAATCCCCAGGATATAAAGGAGGCAAAAGAATTTCTGCTTTTTTTGGAAGAAGTGGCCCCCGACGCTTTAATGATTCAAGATTTCGGCATCTTTGAATTGGTAAAGGATCTGAAATTGAATCTAAATCTGCACGCCTCCGTAATGATGAACGTCCACAATGCAGAAACCCTTAACGTATTAAAAGCTTTGGGGGTAACACGCATCGTTGCCTCCAGGGATATGACGCTGAGCACTGTCAAACGCCTGCACGAACAAACGGGTATGGCGTTTGAATATTTTATCCATGGTGATATGTGCATTGCCCATGGTGCCCAGTGCCTGTACAGCGGCATGCTGTTTGGAAAAAGCAGCAACCGGGGGCTTTGCATGAAACCTTGTCGCTGGCATTTCGACATCAAAAAAGACGGATTCAGGTATCCGACGACCTATCCGATGGCGGTTAAAGATATGTATATGTATGAACATTTACCGGAAATGATTGAGGCGGGGATTGTGTCTTTCAAAATAGAGGGCAGGATGAGAGATGAGGATTATCTCATGTCTCTCATTTCTGCTTATAGTGATGCCATCAACAGATATATTCACGATCCCATCAATTACGACCGCCAAAAGGGTGCCCAAAGGATCTATTCAAACCGAAAAAGGGATCTCTCCACCGGCTATGCCTTTGGAAAACCGGGACTCCAAAACATTAACAGCCGTTATGAAGGCACCGGAAGGTTCTACAGCCATGGAAAAGTATTCAGCAAGCCTGTTGAAGAAAAGGCATTGAGTGAGATAAGGGTGAATGAAATTAAAAAAGCATTGATCCCGGCACCTTCTTTACCGGGTAAGCCTGCACTCAGCGTAAAAGTCAACGCCTATGAACAGGCCGCAATTGCATTAGAAGAAGGTGTTGATGCGATCTATCTCTCGGGAGACGTTTTTGAACCCGATCCGCCGTTTAGTAAAAAAACGATCCTTGATGCAACCAAGCACAAACAAGATAGCAAAATATATATAGCTTTTCCAAGAATGATGTATGAAGAAGACTTCCTACAATATGATCGTTTGCTTGGGGACAATGATCTGGGACTGGACGGTCTCGTCGTAACGAATCCGGGCGCTGTCAATAGGTATAAAGATCTGGGGCTTGAGCTCATCGGCGATTATTGTTTGAATATTTACAATCCAAAGGCCGCTCATTTTTACCGGAAGCAAGGCCTGTCGATGGCAGCCCTTTCGGTAGAAGCCCCATTGTCGGACGCAAAAGAAACCATTGTCGCCTCTCCGCTGCCCATGGAGTTGATTGTGCACGGATCACCGGTCGTCATGTACTTAGAGCATGACTTGTATGAAAACATAGCGGTACTGGAACCCGTCGGAAAAAAAGATACGCCTCATGTACGCAGTGATATATTGTTTTTAGTGGATGAAAAAGGCTTCGAGCATCCTGTTTATCGGGATCATAAAGGCAGAAACCACCTGACCCTGTATAAAGAGCTTTGTTATCTTCCCTTTTTAAAAGAACTCCACGGGATCGGGGTCTGCAGTTTCCGAATTGAAGGCAGTCATTATCCTTTGGGAGCCTTAAGACATATTTTAGGTATTTACAAAAAAGCAGTGGATGACCTCACCGCATGTCAGACGCTATTCCCTTTATTAAAGCCTATGCAAGCCGGCTTTACCCTCGGTGCTTTTCAATTTGATTGAGGCCTTCTCCTACGGCAGCACAGAAAAATGAAAGGTTGTGCTGTTATCTGTTGTCTATCGTTAAATGGTGTGGAAAGGGTTAGAGCCTGTTAGCGAAGCAGAGGGAAAAAGCAGCAACTGTTTGAGCATTAGCGAGTTTTGCTGCGGCTCGGCGCGAGCTTACAGGCTCTTGGTCTTGGAACTCCGGTTCTTGGAATACCATTTAACTAACACAAAAAGTTAATATTATAAGGAGGAAATCCTATTGCCTAACTACATCGGACCGCAAAAAATCATTGAAAAGAAAAAGGCATTCCTTTTCCCCTGCACCCACCATTTTTACAAAAATCCTCCCCAAATCGTTAAGGGCACAATGCAGTACCTGTTCGATGCCCAAGGCAAAAAATATCTGGATTGCTTTGCCGGGGTTTCCGTGATGAGCTGCGGTCATTGTAACCCCGAAATCTTAGAGGCTGCCATACACCAAATGCGAACCCTTCAACATACGACTGCCATCTATCTCACACAGCCCATGGCGGATCTGGCTGAAAAGCTCTCCCATTTGCTGCCCGGCGATATAACCCGCTCTTTCTTCTGTTGTACGGGATCGGAAGCAAACGAAGGTGCGCTTCTGCTTGCGAGGCTTTTTACGGGCCGAAATGATTTTATCGCTTTAAACAATAGTCTGCACGGGAGAACCTATCTCGCCATGAGTACAACTGCAATACCTATGTGGAGAACAGATCCGAATTTATCCGACTGTGTTACGTTCGTACCAAACGCCTATCACAGAGGTAAAGCATCGGAGCACGCAGCAGCCGCTTCATTGGATGCCATCGAAAAAGCGATCGAATCCAAGGGTGGGCACAGGATCGCTGCGCTCATAGCAGAGCCAATTCAAGGCAATGGAGGCATCATCACACCTCCCCAATGGTATTTTAAAAAATTAAAGGCTGTGCTTGAAAAGCACGGTATCCTGCTCATTGTCGACGAAGTACAGACAGGCTTTGCAAGGACCGGTAAGATGTTTGCCATGGAACACTATGCCGTTGTCCCCGATATCATGACCATCGCCAAGGCAATGGGCAACGGCATGCCTATCGCCGCCCTTTGCACCAATGATAAAATTGCGGCAGCCTTTACAAAGCCTTCCGCTTCCACATTTGGCGGCAATCCTGTTGCATCCTCTACTGCCATTGCCGTACTTGACTATATTCGGAAATATAATCTCTGTGCCAATGCCGCAAGATTAGGCCTCAAGCTTCAATCAGGGCTTAGGGCGTTACGGAATAAATATCCTGTCATCTGCGATGTCAGAGGCTTGGGCCTTATGGTCGGGGCTGAGTTGTTAAAGGAAAACGGCGCGCCCGCTTCGGCAGAAACGGATTTGATCCTGGAAGCACTCAAAGACCAAGGCGTCCTGATCGGTAAAAACGGGTTGGCAAGAAATGTGCTGGCCTTTCAGCCTCCCCTCGTCATAACCGAAAATGATATAGGCTTTTTATTGGAAGCATTGGAGGACGTCTTGGGACGTATATAAGTGCCTCAGACCTACCATATCAATATTCAATATATTTTTATCGAAAAACGATAAAAATATATTGAATATTGATAATTTTTATGATATACTAGCGTCGGATGGTTAATTGAAAACTTAATTGAAAGGTGAGATGCCACTTTGTAAAGTGAAAAGCAACCTTTGTATTTGACAAGTGAATATTTGTAAACGAAACGCAGGTTTTGTACTCGAAAAGCCAGTTTTGAAAATGAAAAGCCACTTTTGTAATCAAAATGCAGTTTGATTTTTTCGTTTAACTGGTTAATTGAAACACGAAAGTCCCGTTTTGAAAACGAGAATCCGATTTTGTAAATGTAATTCTCGTTTTGAAAGCAAAACGCCCGTATGGGAAGAGGGTAAAACAGCAATGAGTTGTGGTGCAAGGCAGGGAGACATTCTCAACCCTCATCTCTCAGCCCTCAACTGCTTTTTAACCTTGGGATACCAGCTGCCGGCGTACGATTATATTTCTAACGTTACAGTGCGCTATCTACAATTAAGGGGAGGATATAGGATGATTATTTTAGGAGAAAAGGGGTTATCCGGCATCGTAAAACACCTTTTAGATCTTATTTTCATTGGGGGAATCGGGATCTACATAAGTTTACCGGTTTCGCTGAAATGGTACTTTCAAAGAACGCATGACGGCACCGACATAAGTATTTATTATTTTTTGCTGGTTTTGCTGTATGTTACAGGAGCACTGGCATTGATCATCGTAAATGAAATTCGTAAAATATTTAAAACCTTAAACAGAAGAAACCCTTTTATGATGGACAACGTTAAGAGCCTTAACCGTATAGGTATTGCATCTTTTCTGATTGCTTTCTTTTACATTTTTAAAATTATCTTCTTTAATTCTATTTTAACCGTTATTGTCGTGATGGTCTTTATCATTGCAGGATTCTTTTCAATTATATTAGCGGAAGTATTTAGACAAGCCATCGCTGTCAAAGAAGAAAATGATTTTACAATATAACGGAGGTGTACTATGCCAATTATCGTTAATCTAGACGTTATCATGGCAAAACGGAAAATAAGTTCGTCGGAGTTGGCAGAAAAGATCAACATCACCCAAGCAAATCTGTCTATTTTAAAGAATAACAAAGCAAAAGCCATACGCTTTTCAACGTTGGAGGCGATCTGCAAAGCCTTGGACTGCCAGCCGGGGGATATTCTAGAATATATAGAGGATGAAAATACCAGGAGGTCATGAACATGAAAAATTACGAAAAATTTATTCTTTTGAGCTACGTGTTAGGGGCACTATACAGCTTTTTGTTTTATAATAAAGCCCTAGGCATATCAGTTCCGATCTTTATGATAGGTGCACTGCTTTTTTTGCTTTTCTGTTTACATCAAACCATAGGCATCAAAAAAAACACCGCGTGGTTGCTTGCTATTCCTATCGCCCTATTGTCTTTTCGGTTCTTTCTCAGCGATTTGTCTTTTCGGCTCTTTCGTGATAATAGTCTTTTAGTTTTTTTTATTCCCCTCGCCATTGTTGTCCTTTGTACGGCCATGGTTCTATTGTTATCGGAAAAATGCCCTGTTGAATGGACAAGTATTCATTTTATCCCCAAAATATTACACGGGTTCTTCGCACCCATACAATATTTTGCCAGACCCTACAGATGGTTTTACAGCAAATTTTTCTCATCGCCACAACCTAGACAGAGCAATGGGTACGTTAAAAAAATACTGTTGGGATTGTGCCTTACCCTCCCTTTTCTATTCATAATTGTGAGATTATTGGCCTCAGCGGATATGGTATTTGGGCAAGCACTATCCTCTATCCCCAAACTAATCATAGACGAGGTGACAAATCACGTCGTTGTTGTCATCCTCGTCACACTATTTGTCGGCACCTATGCATGCGCCTATGCGTGGAATTTGCTGGTTGACGATCAGAATACAGCGATAAAAGCGGAAGGAAGCCATCAAACGAAAGAAAAGAAATATTTTGATCCCATCGTAGTCACGACGATCCTCGCGACTATCAATATTGTCTATATTGCCTTTTCTTTCATTCAGTTTTCGTATCTCTTCGGCGGCGGTTTAGCCTCTTTGCCGGAAGGGTTTAGTTATGCCGAATATGCCCGTCGCGGCTTTTCTGAGCTGCTTGTTGTGACGACGCTGAATTTTAGTATTATGCTCTTTAGTCTGTATACTACCGATCTCAAACGCAAGCATACCGGCCGTATCATTAAAGGGATGCTATGGACTATGGGTATTTTTACCTATGTCATGCTTTTTTCATCCTTTTATCGCATGCGTATGTACGAACAGGCATACGGGTATACCTACCAGCGGATTTTTGTATATTTCTTCTTATGTTTAGAAGCCGTACTGCTTTTGGCTATACTATGGCATATTGTCCGCCCTCAATTTCCTTTGATCAAGGTCTGTATCATCACGACTCTGGTATTTTTTGTCTGCTTAAACTACCTCAATGCGGACAAAATGATTGCCAAGGAAAACATCGATCGCTATTTTGAAACCGGAAAGATAGACATCGAATACTTGAAAACTTTATCCTATGATGCCATCCCTCAAATCAGCCGTCTGTCAGAAGCACCGGACGCGTATGTCGTAAATGAGGTTGCATCCTATCTTGCAGACGTAAAGATAAAGCTGTGCAAACCTCAGAGCTGGCAGGAATTTAACTGGGCAAAGTACAAGGCCAAAAAAGCACTTGAATAGCACATTATCTTTATACAAACATTAACAAGCTTAAGGCCATCACGGCCATTCCGCCGATAAGCCCATAGATGGCAATATGATGTTCGCCGTATTTTTCTGCCGTTGGCAGCAACTCGTCCAACGAAATATAAACCATGATGCCCGCAACACCGGCAAATATGATCCCAAACGTCGCCTCACTGAAAAATTGCATTAGGAGGAAATAGCCTAACATGGCGCCTATAGGTTCGGATAAACCTGAAAGAAAAGAATATAAGAATGCTTTTTTGCGATTGCCGGTGGCAAAGTAAATGGGTACGGAAACCGCAATGCCTTCAGGAATATTATGAATGGCAATCGCAACGGCAATGCTGATGCCTAGGGTCGGATCTTGTATGGCACCGATAAAGGTGGCCAATCCTTCGGGAAAATTATGGATGGCGATGGCCAGAGCGGAAAACAATCCCATCCTTAGTAAAGCGGGATCATGGGTTTTACTCCTTTTTATATCCTTTACATCCCGCATTTCATGAGGGTTCTCGGCACTTGGTACGACCCTGTCAATGATTGCAATCAAGGCAATACCTGCAAAAAAGGCAATGGTTGTAATCCAATAACCTCTTGTTGTCCCATAAACAACCTCCAACGAATCCCTTGCCTTTACGAATATTTCAATCATTGAAACATAGATCATGACACCGGCGGAAAAACCCAAAGCCCCGCATAAGAACTTCTTGTTTGTCTGCTTCGTATAAAAGGCTAACGCACTGCCAATCCCCGTAGATAAACCTGCAAATAGTGTGAGCCCAAATGCAAATAACAAGCTGCCTGTGCTGACATCCATCATTACTTCCCCCTTCTTCTTATTCCTTGTCGACCCTTTTTCAATGGCTTTCCATTTATAAGAGCGCGAAATATATATCTTCCTTTATTCAGCGGGAAACACTCAAGGGATATACTATAAATGCTTTTACATTGATATCATATGATTTTGCCCGCTTTCCTATTCATACCCTCATTGTATCGTAATAAACATATAAATCTTAATCTTTAAGGGATGAATAGGTTCTTTTTAAGAAAATTGGTTGACCGGTTTACCGATTAATGTTATAATATTTATATAGTTAACCAGTTTACTATTTTGAGGAAGGAGTGTCTTTGATGAAAGCACTAAAAATGCCGACTATCGATTCTAAACATATTAAAGACCTCAATGTGGTCCATGCGGCTCATGATTCAAAAATCGGTTTAAGTGTACCGGAAATTATGATGACCTATGGGGGAGAAAAGAAGATCCCCAAAAACAGGCTTTTGGTTCTGCCTCAAATGCTCTTATGCTTATACGAAATGAAAAAGGCCTATAAAAGCATTACAAAAAACCCCAAACACTTTAAAACAGTTATTGATGAAAATACTTTAAAAGGGTTGCAAAAATATATTAGGGGTCTTAAAATAGATGATATAGGCTTTACCACCGTAACACCTAACATGATCTTTAAAGACCGTATTGTGCTGCACCAACATGCCATAGTACTCATTATGGAAATGAAAAAAGGTAAAATCGATACCTCACCCTCCCATATTGCTCTAAAAGAAATCATGCGAACTTATTATGAGCTGGGAAGAGCCGCTAATAAAATATGTAACTTTTTAAGGGCACGAGGCTTTAGTGCTCAGGCAGGTCAAGCCCTTGGAGGAGATGTCATCTATCCCCTTCTTGCAGAAAGTGCAGGCTTAGGAGCCATAGGCAAACATGGCTTGCTCATCCATCCCAAGTTTGGCCCAAGTCTTAGAATCGGTGCTGTCTACACGAGCATTGAAAATTTACCGACTGAGGATAATGAACATTTATGGCTGAAATCTTTTTGTTCCGGCTGTAAAGCATGTGTTAGAAAGTGTCCGGTGCAAGCAATTTATGAAGAGGATATCGTAAATCCGGACGGTTCTG
>JAKSBV010000033.1 GCA_022360955.1 Bacillota bacterium | reverse complement strand
GATCATATAGGTGTAAACATAGAGATTGTACGTTATTTTGATGAAACATTTTTAAGTGCATATAGATTTACACAGTCTATGCCTAATGATATTTTGTCAAAATACGGTGAAGATGATGTACAAAAAATCAATGCGTATATGGAAAAATTTTATAATCATCATCCGGCAAAAGAACTTAACGACATCATCCAATACGAAATTGATTTAATCTCAAACGAAAAAGATTTACAAGATACCTATGTGATCATTGATTACTTTGACGATTGGCATGACTTTATTAGCAGAACTGCATTAAATGAGCCAATGTCTGAAACACCGGTTGCAAATAATAAAGCAAATGCAGGCACGAACAGCATAGCAGACGAGGAATCAGATGAATTAAGAAATTAATAAGTGTCGGACACATCTGTATTTCCGCAGCCTTACTGCGTTACTAAATTTAGCTCTATATGGAGGCTGGCCGAATGAAAGAAAAGCGTATAGGATTCGGTATGAGCATGTTGGAGAAATACGAGATTGAAACAGAATTGCAAAATATTTAAGCTGCAAAAGATTTGTTAACAGGCTTTAAAAAGGCTATGTATTCTTTAGAGAAATTTACCCCTCAGACATACTACACTATACGCTAAGCCAGTAATATTTGCTGGGTATAACTTGGGTGTAACCTGTATTTTATACACCCGAGTACCATAGATAAGTCTTTATATTCACTGCATGGAGTAGTATAATTAGTATACAATATTACTGCCTTTAAGGAGCGTGAGCGATGATGAACATACGGCCTTCCGCAGCAATACGCAAGAACTACAATCAAATCTCCGAATTATGCAAACGCACGGGCGAACCGGTTTATCTGACCAAAAACGGCAGCGGTGACCTTGTGGTGACGGATGTAGAGGCGTTTGCCCGGCGTGAAAGTATGTTGAAGCTCAAGGAAAAGCTGATGCAATCGGAAATCGATATTCAAAAAGGTCGTACCTATTCCGTAGAGGAAACAGCCACAGCCATGCGCAAGGCTATCGCGGAGGTTTCAGATGCCAGAAAAGAATAAGCCTTATACGGTAAAAATTACGGAAACCGCCTGGGATTTGCTCATTTCTCATGCGCGTTTCCTTGCGAATGTCAGCGTACCTGACGTTAACAAGCTGATAGATACCTTTCTTGAAATGACCGACAGCCTTGTCGCGATGCCGGAACGCAAACCATGGCTGGAACATGATGCCATCCCATTTCAAAAATACCGCAAGCTGCTGTTTGGCAAGCATTATATGGTCCTTTAGCAGATACAGGAAAACATTGTCTATGTGACAGCCGTTATGGATTGCCGACAGGATTACGTTTGGCTGCTGTAATTTGCAAAATAGGCTGCTTGTTTATAAAACAAAAAACCATGAATTCAAGAAAACCCTTTGTCTCTGACAGCGGGTTTTTCTCATTTTATCAGAAGGTGAAGCATGTAGGGAATTCTTTTCTGCTTCGGCGCTCTTTACTTCCCCTTACTTTTAGTGGTTGACATTTGTTATCCTTTTGTGTTAAATTTAAGATAACAAATGTCAACTAACGTTAGGAGGGCTAATCATGAATCAAAAAATAAATCTGTCGGACGGCGAGTGGAAGCTGATGAATCTGCTGTGGGAGAAAGCGCCATGCACAATTGCACAGCTTGTTTTTGCGTTAAAGGATGATACCGGGTGGACAAAAGGAACCGTCTTCATGATGCTATCACGGATGACGGATAAAGGAGCGGTCCGCTTTGAGAAGGGCGGGCGCTCCAAGCTTTATTATCCCGTTTTGAAAAAGGAGGACGCCGCATACCATGAAACCGGGAGCTTTTTGTCCAAGGTCTATAATGGCAGTATCGGGTTGATGGTGGCGTCCATGGCTGGGCAGAAGGCCCTAACAAAAAAGGATATCGACGAACTGTACGACATTTTACGAGAGGCGGAAAAGGAGGCAGACAATGATTGAGTGTATCGTCACTTCATCCATATTGATCGTGGTCGTGATTGTCCTGCGCTTTCTGTTCCAGGGAAAAATCAGCCGCCGTCTTCAGTATGCCCTGTGGGGGCTTGTATTGTTACGATTGCTGATGCCTTTCCCACTGATCGGAAGTCAGTTCAGTATTATGAATTGGACGGAAGTTGGAGAAAGTCCTGTTATCACATACATTGTAACCGACTCATCCAAGCTGCCTGATCTCGCGCCTGCCGAAATCGGGCCGGATGCGACGGAGGCCGATCACGGTGCGGCACGAATGGAATATGAACGGGAAATGACAAAAGCGAAAGCGGCTGTAGGAACACCCCTTACGGTTTCCGGTGCTTTTTCTGTCATTTGGCTGTTGGGAAGCATCGCAGCCGGCCTGTGGGTATTGTATACAAACATCTCGTTTTACAAACAATTGCACAAGGATCGCAAAGTTTATGACGCCACCGATTGCGCTCTGCCTGTTTATGTCACAGAGCAGGTCACCTCTCCCTGCCTGTTTGGGTTCTTGCGTCCGACAATCTATCTGACGCCCAAAGCTGTGATAGACGAGGATAGTACCCGTTATGTTCTCGCCCATGAACTGTGCCATTATCGTCACGCTGACCATATCTGGTCGATTCTTCGGGGTGTATGTCTTGCGGTTTACTGGTGGAACCCCCTTGTATGGGCGGCGGCGATCCTGTCCCGTACCGACAGCGAACTGGCCTGCGACGAGGCGGTCATCAGGCAGATTGGTGAGGAAAACCGTATATCTTACGGACGTACGCTTGTCAATCTGATCGCCATCAGAAAAGCGTCCTCCGGCCTCATGCATGTTGCGACCACGATGGCTTCCGGCAAGCGCGACATCAAGACAAGGCTGAATATGATAATAAAGAATCCCCAAACCGTTATCCCGGCGCTGGCAACCGTTTTGGTGATTATAGTCCTTTGCGTGGGCTGCACCTTCACGGGAGCAGAAAGCACACCGTGGGAGCTAACGAACAAAATATCCGAGGACAATATCTCATACGTATCTGCCTGGGCAACGCACACCGTACGTGATTTTAACAAGGATGAAACAGCTAGGCTTGTACAGTTGCTGAATCGGCTCAAAAGGTCAAATTTCACGGAAAACACTGAACTTGCCGGAATTACGCCTGAATATGGCTTGCGTATTTACTATAACGATTCGGTGATCAAAATAAACCATGCAGAAAGTCCCTACGGCTCCCTCGAAATGACGATTGGCGATGGAAATGACCAAAGGTTTTCAGATACCCAATGGTGGATCGACAATGCGGCGCTTTCAGATTACATCAAGAGTTTGACAGTAGCGTCGCTGGCTTTTCCGGAAACAACTAAGGTCTTTTCCTCGGATCATTCCGATTTAATACAAATCGGACGGGACGCGGCGACTTTTTACTATTCCCAGTTTATGGGCAACCATATTCCCCGGTATTGGCGCATAACAAAACATGAACCATTGTCTGGCGGGCTGATGGCGGGTGACGAAAAGGAATTTACCGTATGGCTCACATCGTACATCGAAACGGACGGCGGCGGCTTTCTGATCGGTGAGGGAATTCCTTACGATCCTAAGGATATAAACAAAGGCGGCATTTGCCCCGAGGTCGGCAGGCAGATTCACATTAAAGCGCTTGGAGGCGGAGAATATGAAATCGTCAGCATGGGAACCGGTGGAGGCACTCAGGGGCTTTCGCCCGTGGATAACTCCGTTGAGGAAAGCTTTGTATCCTATGAGCTTGCCTGGCTGAAAAACGGAGAACTTATGGAAGCTGCTTCTCAGATGTCTGGTAATAATGCCCGGCTTGTAGAGGAAGTGATCATGAATCACTTGATTAAATCTACTGTACGGCCGAGTATTGATATTAAAACACTGGAAGAGTGCATCATGCTTCGCGCAAGCTATTCCGATGGAACAAAGACCGATTACTACGTTTATCTGCTGGACGGTAAGGCTGGAATGCAGGGGAGTATGGATGGCGTTTATACCTTTTATACCTATATTGGTCATGGATTATATGACAAACTCGTCCAACTAAAATAAGATTGTATAGATAACCAAAACCAAAAAAAGAAATATAATGGTATGGAAGTAACCTTATGGAGAATCTTAGAGATTGTTTACGCAGCGTAGGAAAAGCGGCTTCTACTGTTTGAGCGCCAGCGAGTTTTGAAGCATTCGTTGGGGACATTCCCTGACGAAGGAGGGGTGTGTCCCCTTACCTTAAACCAAGTATTACACGCTCTTAGATTCGGAATACCTGTTGCTGGAGTACTATTATATTTTTAACTTCTATTTTGGTTATCTATATCATCCATATATCAAGTATGATTATACAATCTCATCATTGCTGACAACAGACTTTAGATATGACAATAACAGGTGCAGGTTTAATCACTGCCATTGTTCTTGTATAAACTACCGAAGAAAGCATTTACTCCTTCTTAGATAAAATACGAAAGCATAAGTTTTAATTTGTTCAAGACCCGTTTTGACAAAAACAGGAATTTATGATAGCGTAATATAAAGGTTTGGCAGTAAAGAAGAGTATTCAGTGGGTGAAATCATTTTCTTCACTTAAAATTTATATACCCAAATTATTTTTAACATTAATCCATATTAGAAAGAGAGCGGGTAATGAAAAGAAAAGTATTTGAAATTATTCTTAACGGTATATTATTAATAGTGTTTATAGGAGGGATAATATATGAAATAATTAATTGGATACCTGGCGCTATTGCTATAGTATTTATAGTTCCTTCGATTGCAATATTTCTTTCGACATGGATATTTCGTAATAAATATCGTTTTGCAAACAGCATTTTTTATTATCTCATATGTTTAATTGTACCTTTCACATTATCGTTGATTGGGAGCATTTTGGTTACAGTGATTTGTCAATATCAAAAAGGTTTTAATCTAGTTTTTGATCCAGTACTTTTAATGCTTTATGCAATTCCAAGTGTTATTGTACTTTTATTATCCTTTATATATAATAAGTATATATCAGACCGCATTGAATGATTTACAGAATCAAGACAGATAAAAATAAATTTTTCTCTCAATACCTAATCATTAGGGGGGGACTTATTATGAACGGGAAACAATGTATATTGCTATTTGTAACAAGTCTTTTACTAGTAATATCAAATGTAGCTTCTTATAATAAAGTACAAACTAATAGTTCAGACGAACGTAATGTAAAAACTGAATATACTGATATTAACAAAACTGTTGAAGAAAAATCTATTGAGAAAATACCACAAAGACAGGTTTTAGATGCAAAAATTAAGGCATATTATTTGCGCAATAGACTTCACCCGCCGCGCCATATGAACACACATACTCTCCGTAATTTAAAAAAATTAAGTGATACCTGTTATGAATTTGGAGTATTCGTTGAATATGATCTTGGTACGGCAATGGATAACGATATCATTTACTTTCTGCTAGAACATGATGAACAAAATGGATGGGAAATTAACGAAATGGCTTATAATAAGCCCCCGGAAGATTGGGAAAGATATAGCTTGAAAAGGGCATTAGCAATATCTGTCCTGAATTGGGCAACAGAAAACTATAAAGATATTTTTGGTCACAGAATTATAAATTTTGGTCAGATAGATGATAATACGGCAAACGTTACCGCTAGTTTTAAGCAAACCATATGGAAGCAAGCGTATAGTGAAGTAATAGAGACTCACGGAAAGTTTATTCTTAAAAAGGACTCACAATCTAAATGGATTGTTAAGTCTATGGAAGAACTAGATAGAATATTGATTGCTAAACAAAAGATATATGAAAAATGAGGTATACTATAAAGGTTCTAGCGATATTTAAAAGAGTGTCGCTTTTTTTCTTATCCACTGGGTTTTTTGACACTTGCACAAATGAAAATCCAGCAATTCATTTGCAATATGCTGACGAGTTTAGAGAAGCTACAGGCTTTTACTGCACAGCAAAAAGCACCATTTTAAACAATGGCGCTCTTTGTCCCTAACGCTAGGGCTTGGTGCCGAAGGTGGGAGTCGAACCCACACGAGTGTTACCTCACAGGATTTTGAGTCCAGCGCGTCTGCCAGTTCCACCACTTCGGCCTATTGCTTTTTTTGAGAACATCGACTATTATACAGTATGTATATCAAAAAAGCAAGCGTTTTTTTGAAAAAGTTTTTAAATTGTTTTATAAAAGACATTTTAGTATTTTTTTACGTATATATTAAATAGTTTTGTAATAAATTCATGTTATATTTGTAACAACTTCATGCTATATTTATAACAGCTTCATGTTATAATAGAGGAAGTTGTAATTCTTTGTTTAGTGAAAAATATGAAGGAGTTGAGAGAATGCTCAGATATCTGACAGCCGGAGAAACCCATGGGAAGTGTCTTGTAGCAATCGTGGAAGGAATGCCGTCTAACGTTTACATAGATATAGAAGAAATAAACGAACAATTGGCTCTGCGACAGAGCGGATACGGTCGCGGCGGAAGAATGAAAATTGAAAAGGATCGAGTGGAAATATTGTCAGGTGTCAGAGACAGGAAGACTTTAGGCAGCCCGATTGCGCTTAAAATTGAAAATAAGGACTGGGAAAATTGGCAGCATATTATGAGTGATGGAGAAATTGTTCCGGAGCGGGCAGTCACAAAGCCCAGACCGGGACATGCCGATTTAACGGGCGCTTTAAAATATGAGCATGGGGATATTCGAAATGTCCTGGAGCGGGCCAGTGCACGAGAGACGGCAATAAGGGTTGCCGTAGGCAGTTTGGTTCGACAACTGATAAAGCAATTTGATATTGAGATCATTAGCCATGTCAAAGAGCTTGGGGAGGTAAAATCCAGTGCCGGCTGGCAGGATGAAAATTTTCTGAAAAACAGGGAAAAGTCTCAATTGCGTTGTGCAGATCCCGCAGCGGAAGAAAAAATGATTGCATACATTGATAGAATGAAAAAGTGCGGGGATTCCGTCGGAGGTATATTTGAAGTAATCGTAACGGGTCTGCCGGCAGGTTTGGGCAGTTATGTGCAATGGGATAGAAAATTGGATGGAAAAATTGCCGGTTCGTTGATGAGCTTGCAGGCCATAAAGGGTGTAGAATTCGGTTTGGGATTTGACAGTGCCCGCCGGCCCGGGTCAAAGGTGCACGACGAAATATTCTATTCCGACAAGCACGGTTTTATACATGAGACGAATTATGCCGGCGGATTGGAAGGCAGTATGACCAATGGGGAGCCATTGGTGGTAAGAGCGGCTATGAAACCGATTCCTACGCTGTATACACCGTTGAGAAGTGTGGATATGATCACTAAAGAGCCTTACGAAGCCAGTGTGGAGCGTTCGGATGTATGTGCCGTTCCCGCTGCGAGCGTTGTGGGAGAAGCTATTGTTGCATGGGAGATCGCCTGTGCATTTGTGGAAAAATTTGGCGGGGATAGTTTGGAAGAGCTGCGCAATAATTATCGGCACTATTCGGAGCAAATCAATAGGAGGGTATTCCGCCGGATATAAATAATCCATTGGCGGGTGCGGTTTCAAAAAGTCGGATTGATTTATGTCGGTTTACATTGTAAAATAAGATTAAAAGGATTTACATGCTTGAGATTTAATTTTTGGCCTTGGAGAATATATTTTTTAGAATGCCCTAGATAAAATGAAAATGATTTTTGAGAAATATATAGCAGAACATGATAAGAAGTATTAATTTTCAATTCCTAGGGAGGGAGTGATGAAGTTCATGGATACGGAAAGGCAATTGGTTCAGAAATGTAAGAATGGCGATATCCGCTCATTTGAGTTGCTCATTGAATCTTATCAGAAGAAAATATTTAATATCGCGTTTCGGATGCTGGGAAACCAGGAAGATGCTTTGGATGTTACACAGGAAGTGTTTATTAAAATATATAAATCCATCTCCAGTTTTAAAGAAGAATCTTCTTTATCTACGTGGATTTACAGGATTGCTACAAATGTATGTTTGGATGAATTACGCAAACGCAAAAAAACTAAAATGGTTTCCATGGATTCTCCTATCCAGCTCAATGGCGGTGAAATAAATGTACAGATGCAGGATCAAGGGTTGCACCCGGACGAATTGGTAGAGCAAAAGGAGTTAAAGACACAGATAAAAAAAGCTATAAACTGCTTGAAAGATGAACATAAAATTGTTATTATTTTAAGAGATATCAACGGTTATTCCTATGAAGAGATATCTAAGATTATGGAGTGTTCTTTGGGGACGGTCAAATCAAGGATTAATAGAGCACGAAATTCCTTAAAAAGCATATTGTTAAAGAAGAAGGAACTTTATTCGCACTATGACGTCTAAATAGAGGAAAGGAGGGATTTCTAGTGTTAACATGTGAACAGGTTAGGGAACAAATATCTTTATATATTGATCATGAATTAACCGATGACGAGCTGCAAACATTTGAACAGCACTTGAGTACCTGTGAGCAATGCAGACAGGAAGTTGATCTTTTAAAATCTATTGTAAGAGAATGTAACGAAATTGAAGAAGTAGAGCTGCCGGATGATTTTAAACAACAACTACATCAAAAACTTGTACAAACCGGTCAAGATACCCGACAAACGAAACGGCGCTGGTATATGAATTGGAAAGCGTATTCCGGACTGGCAGCAGCCATATTATTAATTTTATTAGTTAAAACACAGGTTTTCGATTCGGTTCATGATTCTATAAATAGGGCTGAGCAAGCCTATGTAACCGAAGCTGTACTGGAAGACCATAGCATAGCGGATACTGCAGTCAAAAGAGCACCAGGCGCTGGAGATCAACGACTGGAAGCTGCAAGTGCTCCGTTGCCGCCGCAAAAAAGCGGAAATGCAGAAATACCCGAATATCAAGAGCAAAATTCAAGGTCTGTGATTTTACAGGATAAGCCTCCTGTTGAGTTGGAATGCGTAGAAGATTTTGCCGGTTCCGCATTACAAAGATTGGAGAATTACAGTGCCGATGAAAGACTTGACAAAGAGAACCTTTCCGTCGACATACTCAAGGATGAGCTCTCATTGTTTGTGTGTCGGTATCAGATAACCATGACAGAAGAAGATCAAACCTTATTGTTGCAGAAATTGGAGGAGCAAACTTTTGAATATGATATTGACTATGAAATGATAGAAGGCCGGCTGATGATAGGTGTATTAGAAAAAGATGGGATGCCGGAACAAAATGTTGGGCACATGCTTTCTTTTATTCAATCAATTGCGGCAAACAGTGAAATTAACGACACGAAAGAAGATGTAACGGAAACATACCAAGCTTTACTTACACAATATGATGATTTAACTTTGAAAATCCAACAATTACAACAGGAAAATAGTGAGCCCCAGGAAATCGAGAAGGCGGATAAGCAAATGCAGGAAGTAAGGCATAGACTCTATGAGATACAGAATTCGGTCAGTAAATGTATTATTGAAGTGGAAATAGGGGACAGTGAGTAGGGCTTTGGTTAACACAGTTGACAGTGAACGGTATGCAACAAAAAAAGATAGAAATATATATTCGATTTTAAAGTGCGATATCTATACCAACAACCGGATATTAGATGATAAGGCTAAAAAAGCTTGGGAACATTCTGTACGGTAAACGGCGTGTTTCCAAGCTTTTTTATGGAAAGCGAAAAAGAGTTTATACGCAATATATTGTATTTTTTGCGAATAATATGAGGGGATGTTTGCCGGGAAATAGATAGGATGCCGGCATGATCAGTCACGGCCAAAAAGGAAAGGGGGTAATGTCTTTACGTTTTTATTGAAGGCAAATAAAAAAAACGTACAAAAATATAGTATTATAGGTTATAATATTACATAGCATTAAAGATAACAAACGGCAACTTTAAAAGCCATTTGAATAAGCAATGATGATTCTACGGTTTTTTCAAATATAGATGTTATTTTAAACGGCGGTCTATAACATCGTTTACTGCCTACTATATCGTTAATTGGAGGTTTTACATATGAATTTTATCGGCTTGATTGACAGGGTTGAAGACGGACAGGCCTATATTATAATACAGGATGGGATGCTTGAAATTTCTGTTCCGCTCGGTGTATTGGAAAATAGTCATTACAAAGCAGGGGATTGGGTAACCGTAAAAATGGATACAAATATCGACGGTGTGGCCTTAAGTACTCATGTAAACGCTGCAGAAGCATATTAAAGATAGCGTATTTTGCACCTAAATACATTTTTAAAATGTGATATTTATAAAGGAGAGGCATATGGATATAAAGAAATTAATAGTTATTGACGGGAATAGCATTATTAACCGGGCTTTTTATGGTATTGGGTACCTTACCAATTCCGAAGGGCTGCATACTAACGCAGTATATGGTTTTCTCAATATATTTTTAAAATATCTGGAAGAAGAAGACCCGCAATGTATATGTGTGGCATTTGATATGAAAGCGCCTACATTCAGGCATAAAGATTTTGAACAATATAAAGCACATAGAAAAGGAATGCCTGATGAATTGGCAGAACAATTGCCTGTTTTAAAGCAGGTGTTACAGGCGATGAATATTACCATACTGCAAAAAGAGGGATATGAGGCCGACGATATTATCGGTACGATGTCGCGGCTTTGTGAAGAGAAAGGCTTGGAATGTGTTATTGTGACGGGTGATAAAGATGCTCTGCAGCTTGCTTCACAAAAAACCCGCATTAAATTACCCGTTACCCGAAAAGGGATGACCGAAACCCATGAATATGACGATCAAGCGGTTTTTGAAAAATATGGTGTGACCCCTCTCCAGTTTATTGATGTAAAAGGTTTGATGGGTGATCCTTCGGATAATATTCCGGGAGTAGCAGGCGTTGGAGAAAAGACGGCCCTGTTGCTGATACGGCAGTACAAAAGCATAGAACAATTATATGAAAATATTGAAGATGTAAAAGCAAGAAAAAACGTAAAAGAAAACCTTATCGCCGATAAAGAAAAGGCTTTCTTGAGCAAAAAATTGGCGACCATCGATAAAAATGTACCCATTGATATTGGGATTTCCGATTGTATGAAGCAGGACTATGATACGGAGAAATTGTTGGACATTTTTCGGCGATTGGAATTTAAAAACTTAATCCAAAAGTTTCAATTGGAGTCGGCCGAAGATGTAGTTGATGTAACGGAATGTGAATGTAAGCATATTAAGACGGCAGAAGGACTTGCCGAGGTTGTCCGAGATATTGTGGCAAATCAAGAAATGGTATATGTTTTATATTCGGACCAGAATCATTTGCATGGCAAGCTGTTTTCCTTGGCCGTTATTGTAAACGGTCAATCGGAGAAGGAGGCCTATGCGGCCTATATTGATATCAATCAAGACTTGACCGAAGAATACGTAATGGATATGTTAAAGCCCGTATTTGAAGACCCCGCCGTCCGAAAAATAGGACATCACATGAAGGAGGACATCGTGCTCCTGCACCACTATGGCATTCAGATTCATGGTTTGCATTTTGATACCATGATAGGCGCCTATCTTGTCAACCCATCCCGCAATTCCTACCAGATTGATGAAATCGCACAGGAATTTCTAAAGGAACATATACCGTCCGACGAAGCTGTATTCGGTAAAGGAAAGAAGAGATTGTCCATCAATGAGATCGAAAAGACGACTGCCGTGCATTTTGCCTGCCGGCAGGTATCCGTATTGCCGAAGTTGGTAAAAGTATTGCAAGATAAGATCAAAGCACATGATCAGGAGCACCTTTATTATGAGGTAGAATTGCCGTTGATAGAAGTACTGGCGGATATGCAGATTATAGGTTTTAAGGCAGATAGGGATAAGTTGCTGGAGTTTTCCGCAATGCTGGAGCAAAAGATTCATGAACTGGCGGAAAAGATATATGCCTTTGCGGGAGAATCCTTTAATATTAATTCTCCTAAACAGTTAGGGGTTATTTTATTTGATAAATTGGGTCTTCCGGTTGTCAAGAAGACCAAAACAGGGTATTCAACCAATATTGAGGTGCTTGAAAAGCTCAAAGGAAAGCATGAAATCATTGAAAAGCTGATGGAATACAGGCACTTGGTAAAGCTGAAATCCACCTATGCAGACGGGCTGTTAAATGTGATTGACGAACAGACGGGGAAAATACATTCCAGCTTTAATCAAACGGTGACAGTGACCGGCAGAATCAGCAGTACGGAGCCGAATATGCAAAATATACCGATCCGGTTGGCGCTGGGGCGGGAAATACGCAAGATGTTTATAGCATCCGATGACGAGTACGTTCTGGTGGATGCGGATTATTCTCAAATCGAATTAAGGGTTTTGGCGCATATTTCCGGTGACCCCAATATGATTGATGCTTTTGTCAACGATGAAGATATTCATAGAAAAACGGCTTCCCAGGTATTCGGTGTACCGATGGAAGAAGTGACCTCGTTGATGAGAACGAGAGCGAAAGCGGTGAATTTCGGGATCGTATATGGCATTGGGGACTTTAGTCTGTCTCAAGATCTGGGCATTACAAAGAAAGAAGCGAAAAAATATATTGACGGGTATCTTGAAAAATATGGCTTGGTTAAGCAATACATGGTCGATATTGTACATTTGGCAAAAAATCAGGGGTATGTGACAACAATGTTGAACAGGAGAAGGTACATTCCAGAACTTCACGCCAAAAATTTTGTTGCCCGTTCCTTTGGAGAAAGAATCTCAATGAACACGCCTATCCAAGGGAGTGCTGCGGATATTATTAAAATAGCGATGGTCAATGTTTACCGTAAGCTCAAAGAAAGACGTTTAAAATCAAGGCTTATTCTTCAAGTCCATGATGAATTGATTGTAGAGGCACATCACAACGAAATAGACGAAGTAAAAGAAATAATGAAAAATGAGATGTCCAATGCGGCGGAGATGACAGTGCCTTTGGTTGTAGATTTGAATGCAGGAAAAAGTTGGTATGATGCGAAGTAATTTGGAGCGCATTGGGCGGGTGGTGGGTAATGGGCAGTGAAAATGTGAGGGTGATAGGGTTAACCGGAGGAACGGGCAGTGGTAAAAGCACCGTTTCACGAATAGCCGGCGAATTGGGGGCCGGCGTCATTGATGCGGATATGATTGCAAGGGAAATTGTGCAAAAAGGGCAGGAAGCCTTGCAGAAGATCGTTGAAGCCTTTGGCAATGACATCTTGTTGGTATCGGGAGAATTAAACAGAAAAAAATTGGGCGGTATAGTTTTTGCCGATCGGGAAAAGTTAAAATTGTTAAATCAGATCACCCATACCTATATTGTTGAGAGAATTAAGCAAGATATAGAATGGAAGAGGGCAAAGCAGGCATATACTAGTATTATCGTGGATGCGGCTGTGCTTGTTGAAAGCGGGTTATACAAGATATGCGATAGGGTTTGGGTTGTTGTGGCCGATAGGGGAGAAAGACTGGAACGCATTATGAAAAGAGATTCACTTTCTCGGCAGGAGGCTGAGAACCGGATCAATGCCCAACTGCCGGAAGAGGAAATGAAAAAATATGCCTCCGCTGTTATACACAATGTAAAAGATATAGCGTTTTTACGTATGCAAGTGGTGGAATTGATGGGATAGTGGGTAGTGGGTGGTTGGTGGTGGGTAGTTGTGTTTAGCGTAAGATGTACGGTTTTTTATAAGGGGAAACCTAAAAAGAGAGATGACTTGCTGGGTTCATTGAATAAAAATGTGTTTGGCTGTCGGCTAAACTAGATAGGTGATGATGTGTTTATTATTGTGAATATGCGTAGATACCGTTTTTTTATAGTAGTGGTTGTGACATTTTTGATCGTTACTTGGATGCTTATGTTTCCTCAACATCTATTGCGTTTTTTTTATCCGCTCAACTATGAGAGTATAGTCTTTGAGTATGCGGAGCATTACCAAATCGACCCTTATTTGGTCATGGCGGTTATAAAAGTAGAGAGCAGTTTTAGGCCGGATGTGGAATCCCATAAGGGTGCCAAGGGATTGATGCAGCTTATGGATACTACGGCCCAGTGGGGAGCCGACCAGATCGGGTTAGAAGGCTTTGACATCGAACAGGTCTATGACCCTGATACGAATGTGAGAATCGGCTGCTGGTATTTGAATAATTTAATGAAGGAGTTTAACCGGGATATTCATCTGGTGCTTGCAGCCTATAACGGCGGAAGCGGAAACGTGAGAAAGTGGCTTAACGATAAGACCCTGAGCCGATCGGGCAAAAGTCTGGACCGCATTCCTTTTCGAGAGACGGAGCAGTATGTTAAAAAAGTCATGAAAGCGTACAGTGCGTACAAAAAAATATATGATGCATCGGAGTAAAATCGAAAGGGACCCCTTTCGATTTTGTGCCGTTCCGGGGAACTTTTTACACCCTATTTGCGTCCAAAAACCTTAGGGGGGATTGTTGTGTTATCAGCTGCTATAAAGCATAAAAAATACATTTTTTTATTATTGCCATTCATACTTCTTATGATGTCAGCAGTAAATCCTTATGCCGTAAGTGCCGAGGGTGGAATAGAAATTATTAATATAGAAGGCGGATTTGACGGAATACACAAAATTGGTACATGGACACCGGTTACCATCACATTAAAAAACAGTGGAGATCATTTTGACGGTGAAGTTCAGGTTGTGGGAAACCATATGGAGGCTGACGCCAAATCATCCATTTATGCATTGCCTATCAATCTGCCGAGTGGAGGAAAAAAGCAGTTTGCCATTAGTGTGCCTGTAAATCGAAATCGTGCATCGATTGATATAAGAATTGTTCAAGGCAAAGCAATTGTAAAAGAGCAAAAATACTATTTCAAAAAATCCTTACATCCGAATACTTTGCTTGTTGGCGTTTTAGCCGATGATATGTCCGGTCTTAGGTATCTGGCAGGGCTAAATTTGACCAATGAACGCGCCTCTTCTCAAAGTGAAGTTGTTGAACTCAGTGAAAAAAGTTTTCCGGTAGAAGATAAAGTATTGCAGAACTTTAACGTTTTGGTGATTAACAATTTTGACACTTCTATGCTGGATAACGAGCAAAGGCAAAGGCTTGTCCATTGGGTTGAAAATGGTGGGCTATTGATGTTGGGGACAGGAGCGAATTATAAAAAGGTACTTAACGGATTACCGGAACCTTTCAAAATCGCAAATCAATTAGAAGAGAGAACATTGAATAGCGGTACCGCTTTTGAGGTATATACTGAAAGAGGAGGTTTTCCGGAAACACCATCCATGCGAGCTGCAGCATTTGTAATAGCAGATGCACAAATCCTGTTAGCGGACGATACATATCCGGATATACCGTTAATAGCCTCTAAACGTTTTGGAAAAGGGGCCATTGCCTATCTGGCATTTGATATGGGTTTGGAACCGTTTTCGAGCTGGGAAGGCGGAAACCGGCTTGTCTGTAAAAATATTATCACGACATTAATAGGAGAAAGAATGGAAGACGAGGAATTTGTGAAATTTAGAGGATATGGGCATTCTTATCATTCTATGTATAGTGCATTAAGAAATATGCCTTTTGCAAAAACAACTTCTATTACTTTGTTAATGATCTTGATGGGCTTGTTCATCCTTATTGTGGGACCGGTAAACTATTTAATACTGAAGAAAAAGGACAAAAGAGAATGGTCATGGGTTTCTATTCCGGTTATTGTCTTGGTTTTTAGTTTGGGGATTTATATCATAGGTTTTGGAACGAGGGTTTCAAATGCTGTTGGCAACATTGTTTCAATTATTGAGTTTAAAAATGATAGTAAAAGTGTGGCGGTAACAGCGCATACGGGGTTATTTAATGCAAGAAGAGGCACATTGAAAATTACAACGTCTAAAGATGTAGGCGTTGATTTCACCGCTAATCTTTATTCGGATAGACATTATAGAAATTACGATGAACGAGAGAAGCAGGAAATCATTTCAAAATTTACGCTGGGAGAACAGCCGGCCGTTGAATTTTATGATAAAGGGTTATGGGACTTTAGTCATTTTACCATGCACAAAAAAGTCGATTTTCCGGAGAGATTCGGTAACAGTATTACAGTAAAAGATAATATTATGAACGGTCATATTACCAACAACACCGTTTTTAAGCTTGAGGATGCCTTTATTATTATCGGAAACAGCTTTGTGAAAATTGGAGATTTAGAAATAGCGGAAACAAAAGAATTTAGCGAGAAGTTAATGGTGAATAGTAATATGAATAATTATCACGCTTTATTAGATGATATTTTCGAATTTGACCGAAATCAACGGGCTGCTAAAGGAGATGAGCCGTGGAGGATTATACAGCAGCGAAGATCTATTTTTGAATATTACTATAACTCCGATGCAGTGAAGTCAGGTGACAGTATGCCGCCTGTACTTTACGGCTGGAGCGATGCGGATTTAGAGTTGAATGTATATGCCAATGGGAAACCAATCAAAAAGTATTATCAGAATTTAATTGTCATACCGATGACGCTAAACCTTGAAAAAGGAGAAGGCATTCAACTGCCGTATGGTTTTGTGAAGGGTAAAGTGGAATCTACGGAGGGGAATGTGCGTTCTAATTTTGATCCATCCAGGAAAGCGAGAGTAGAATTTGATGGTGGAGGAAGAGTAATATTCCAATTTAACATTCCCCGTAAAATTTCTGTGAGTATGTTTGCGCTTAATTGGTATACACCAATTACGAAACTCTCGATGGACACCAAAAGATTGCTGTATAACTATCATAACGAGCAGTGGGAAGAAATAACATCCTATTGTATGGTTGGCAGTGATATTGCAGCACAGTATATCTCAAAGGATAATAAAATTAAAGTGATGTTTGATATTGGTGGAAGTCAAAATAGCAAAAATAGAGGAAACCATGGTATGATAGAGGCACCGGATATTGAGTTGGAAGGGGTGGTCCGATAGTGCTGATGATTGAAAATTTAGTCAAAAAATATGGAAAGTTTACGGCAGTCAATGAATTGTCTTTTGAAATCCCTAAGGGCCATATTTTTGGGTTTGTAGGTCCTAACGGTGTCGGCAAGACAACTACAATAAAAATTATAGCCGGCTTAATGAAGCCAACGGCCGGAAGGGTATTGATAGAAGGGGATGACATCACTAAGAATAGGAGAAAAGTACGTGAAAAAGTAGGATATATGCCCGATTTTTTTGGGGTCTATGATAACTTAAAAGTAGATGAATATATGGATTTTTATTGTGCTGCAAATAGAATAGACGTTTCAGGAAGAAAAAAAATTATTGCCGATCTATTGGAATTGGTTGATTTATCGCAAAAAAGAGAAAGCTATGTGGATTCGCTTTCGAGAGGAATGAAGCAGCGATTATGTCTTGCCCGCAGCCTGGTTCATGACCCTGCTGTGTTAATTTTAGACGAACCGGCGTCAGGACTGGACCCCAGAGCCAGGATTGAGATGAAGGAAATATTGAAGGCCTTACAAAGCATGGGAAAAACCATATTGATCAGTTCGCATATTCTTCCCGAATTGTCCGAACTATCTACCTCAATAGGCATTATTGAAAATGGAAAAATGGTTGTAACCGGAAGTGTACAGGATATTATGCTGCAGACCTCTAATAAAAGGCTATTGAAGATTGAGGTAATAGATGGGGTGGAAACAGCGATAAAAATTTTAAAAGAACAGCCTGCCGTAAGCGAGGTTATCCGGAATATAGACAATATAGAGTTTGGTATTGAAGGAGACGGGCACACCGTATCTGATATTTTAACGGAATTGGTTAAAAATAATGTAAAAGTAATCTATTTCGGAGAACGCCAAAAGAATCTTGAAGACGCATTTATGAGGATTACAAAGGGGGAAGAGGCGAATGAAGCTTAGCGTAAATCCTGTCTTAGAGAAAGAAGCCAAAATCAAAATGAGAAGTTGGAGGGCCCCTGCGCTGCTAAGTGTCTATCTGCTTTTTCTTAGCGGTCTAGTGATATTATATTTTGTTTCGCGTAATTTAGACGGGTATTATAGCAATTTTGATCCTAGAACAGCACTTAATATTTATACCATGCTGTCCTTTTTTCAGCTGGGTTTATTGATCTTTATTATTCCCGGTCTTACCTCTGCCGCCATCAGTGGGGAGAGGGAGAGACAAACATTGGATTTGCTTCTTTGTACTCGTTTATCTTCCTGGTCTGTTGTTATAGGTAAATTAACAGCATCGTTAAGTCATGTTATGTTGCTGATTGCGGCTTCGATACCTGTTTTTAGCATAGTATTTTTGTATGGCGGTATTTCGCCCTTGGATGTTATAAGTGTTTTTTTGTTTCAGATTGTGACGGCCTTTTTAGTAGGAAGCATAGGTATCTTTTTTTCTTCCCTATTCAAAAGAACAGCCGTTGCAACAATTGTAACGTATACGGTACTATTGATGTTAGTGGTGGGCACAATTGCAGGATATGTATTTTATGCAGTCACTAGACATAGATTGCTGGGATGGTATCCTTCATTTTGGGAGTCATTATCCATATTGTCTGTTAATCCGTTTATAGGGTTAGGGGCTCTCTTAGAAAAGCAAACAGGACATTTTGGTTTTGTGAGTGAGATGCTTCGACGGCATAGCACAAATGTGCCCCACTATATCGAAGACCTTCCGTGGATGATCAACATCGGTTTCAATATAGTTTTATCCGTTGTTTTATTATTGTTAAGCGCATGGCTGATCAAACCGGGGAGAAGGTAAGTCGGGATATAGGGTATGGGATACAGCGTAAAGTTAAAATCTTTGTGCACCAACCCTATTGTGTGCAGATATATGCCATATCCCTGTGAATGAGGTATATTGAAGTTTTATTGTATCCTGTATCCTGTCAGCTGTACGCTAAAAAAGGGGGGGCTGAATATGCATATTTCGGAATTATATCGGGCCTTAAAGCCGCTGCGGTTACGCGTGTTTGCCAATAGCATTATTGATTGTATGCTTTGGGGACTGTGTGTTGGGCTGGGTGTCGGCCTGTTCATGGCCATTGGGGCGTTGCTTGTGCCTGTTACATTTATGGTGCAGAAAATGCTTGTCAGCTTTATTGTTATTTTTGTACTCAGCATCATTGCAGCATTGTTCATGCTCCCAAAGGATCAAAAAGTATTAGCGGAGGGAGATGCGTTAGGACTCAAAGAAAGGCTGGTCACAGCCTTTGAATATAAGGATGAGGACAATCCCGTTGCAAACATACAGCGGTTTGATGCCCTCAAAGCCGTGAAGGCCCTGGATGTTAAAAGTGCATATCCTTTAAGAGCGGATCGAAAAAAGATATTTGCAATCCTGGCTTTATCATTGGTGATGATTATCACGCTCATGGTCCCTGCGCCAAATAGGGAAATTGCCAAAGAAAGAGAAAGGATACAGCAAGAAATTAAAAGAGAGGTAAAGCGTATTGAAAAGGAACGGGAAAAGCTTGCTGCTAACAGCCGGTTAACGCCGAAGGTTTTGAAAGAGTTGGATAGACAATTGGATGTGTTGGCAAAGGACCTGAGAAAGTCTGAAAACGAGTCGGAAGCCCTAAAGGCATTAGCTCGTGCCCAACATAGGCTGGGTGAGATCCGGCAAAAATCTTTAGACAAGGATTTGGCGCGGCTGGGCCGGCAGTTGTCAGAGTTTGAGGCGACACGCGAACTGGGAAAGGCACTTGAAACAGGAGAAAGCGATGCCATCAAAAAGCAGCTGGAAGAGCTTGAAAAAGCATTGAAAACCATGAATCACCGGGAAAGGCAACAGCTGGCCGAGGAATTGAAAAATATTTCCAAGGAAATAGATGCGAATCCCCAGCTTGCTGCCGCATGTCAGCAATTGGCCCAAGGGATGCAGGACGGACAATTCTCCGGCCGGCTGGCGCAATTAAATACAGCCATAAGCCGCCTTGCCCAAGATCCTGCCCTTCGTCAGTCCTTACAGCAGTTGACGCAGACGCTTCAACAATCCAAAGCCAATCTTTCCGCTGCCGGATCAGGGCAAACACAAAATCCGACCTTGGTGAGCCGGCTGGGTTCGCCGGGGCAAGGGAACGATTCAACCGGTCAAAGTGGTAACGGTTCGCCGGATACCGAAGGCAGTGACGGGGAAAAAGGTAACCGGTCAGGGGCAGGCAGCGGTAGCGGCAGCGGGCAGGACGATGGCAGCAACGGCAGCGGAGCCGGTGGTAAGGGCGCCGGCAGTGGTACGAGCCATGGAAGTGATGACAGCGGCAATCAAGGCCCGTCCACCGGAGGAGCGGAGAAATCACCGGGCCGGAAGCAGGTCGGAGACTACGAAGAAATTTATACTTTTAAAAGATTAGGCGGCGATGGTGAAATATCCAATGTGAACGGTATTCATAACAATGCCGGCAGTGTTCGGCAGATTCAGATAGAAAACGGGAGCGTAACAAGAGGAGAGTCGCGGCCTTACCATGAGGTATTGGGACAGTATAAATATGAGGCTATGAACAGCCTGAGCAGGACATCCATACCTTCCGGCATGAAGATGCTGGTGGAAGAATATTTTTCTTCTTTGGAAGAATAGTAAGCTCTAAATCTCTCTATAAGGCTTCTTGGCTATATAGGCGTATTTGATTAAGTTGAAGGATATGATGGAAATAGCCTTGGAATATCAGTTATTGCAATAATTTTCTTCAACCGGAGTTTGTGCATCTTCCCTATTCTTGATTTTTCTAAGTGTGTGTATATGAAATATCAAATAAAGCCATAAAGGAGAATACACATGGATATTAACGGAAGTGACTTTCAGCGATTTGCTGCTGCGGTAGACAACATTGAAAAGGAAATCTCCAAGCAGATCATCGGGCAGAAGGAGATTGTACGGCAGGTGCTGATTTGTATTTTGGCCGGGGGCAACGTATTGCTGGAAGGCTTACCCGGCCTGGGAAAAACGCAGCTCGTAAAAACCATTGGGAAAGTGCTGGATTTACAGTTTTCCAGAATACAATTTACCCCGGATTTGATGCCGGCCGATGTGATAGGAACCAATGTCGTGACGCGAGGCGGGGAGGGAACAAGTCAATTTAGATTTGAAAAAGGCCCTGTGTTCAGCCATATTGTCCTTGCCGATGAAATCAACAGGGCCACCCCCAAAACCCAAAGTGCATTGTTGGAAGCAATGCAGGAACAGACCGTTACGGTGGGAAGCAATACGTATCAATTGCCCCAGCCGTTTTTCGTCCTGGCTACGCAGAACCCTATTGAGATGGAAGGAACCTATCCTTTGCCGGAAGCACAATTAGATAGGTTTTTATTCAAACTCAATGTGAAATTTCCCTCTTTGGAAGAGCTGCATGATATCATAACCTTAACCACGGCCCAGGTATCCGAGGCCTTAACTGCAGTGACCACAGGCAGTGAAATTCTAAAAATGAAAGAGGTTGCCAGGCATGTACCTGTTGCCAAGCCTGTCATGGACTATGCATTAAAACTGGTCATGGCTACCCATCCGGAGCATGCCGAGGCGCCGGAGATCACGACGCGGTATGTGCGCTATGGCTCCAGCCCCAGGGGGGCGCAAAGTATAATCAGCGGTGCCAGAATTAGGGCTTTGCTGGCAGGACGGTATAATGTTTCCTTTGAAGACATTCAATATGTAGCCTATCCTGCCCTACGACACAGGGTCCATTTGAATTTTGAAGGGATATCCGAAGGAATTGATACGGATACGGTCATTGGGGAACTTATAAAAGGGCAGGTTACATGATCAATGTGTATTGAATATAAAAAGGCTGTCTCGCGATAGAAAGTGCTGTCGGAAATGAGACAGTTCTTTTTTTAGCACAATTTTTCATTCTCCTCAAGTTCGGCTTTTTAAAGTCTGTTTTTTGGATTTTAACTCATATAAATAACATTATGTGAATATATTGTTTTATATCAAAATTTAGAAAAAACTTGACAAAAGGGTAGGCATATTTTAGTATATAGGTGTGTTAACCATTTGGTTAATCCATCTGGTTAACGTAAATATACAGTTTAGAGGTAATTTTATGACCGATACGAAAGTAGAAGAGAAAATATTAAAAGCCGCTAAAAAGGAATTTGTTGCAAAAGGCAGAGGCGGAGCGCGTATGCAGGCAATTGCCGATGAAGCGGGAGTGAATAAAGCATTAATTCATTATTACTTTCGAAGCAAAGATCAATTGTTTCAAAGAGCATTGGATAGTGCATTTTCCGAATTAATGAATCTTTTTCTGTTGGATATCACAAAGACAAATTCTTTTAAAGAAATGTTAATGGTTTTGATTGATACCCACTGCAAATTTTTTATCCAAAAAGGAAATATTTTAAACTTCTTGTTATGGGAAATAAGAAATGATCATGATGCAGTAAAAGAATCCTTTAGAAGAATGTTCGATGTCGTAGGGAGCCTGGTGGCCCGGAAAATCAATGAAGCAGTCAAGAAAGGAGAAATAAGAAGGATAGATGCGTTTGAGTTTATCTTGAATCTTTTAAGCTTGGACCTATTTTTCCTCATGTCTTTGCCGGTTATTTCATCGGCTTTGGAGTTTGCAGATGAGCAGGTGGAGATACTGATCGAAAACAGAAAAAGGGAAATTTTCCGACTGCTATGGCAAGATATAAAAAAATAGGCCGCGTGGAGGAGTAGTAGTAAAATGTTGTGAATGGTTTAATATTGTTGTAAAATAGTGATATGATAAAAAACTGTATAGGAGATGATTTTGTGAGGATAGGTTTGCCTCGTGCATTGCTTTACCATTATTATTATCCCTTGTGGAAAAGTCTATTTGAACAACTGGGTGTAGAGATAGTCATCTCGGATATTACTTCCAAACAGCTTGTTCAAGAGGGTGTAAAGGTGACAGTTCCGGAAATATGTCTTCCGATCAAGATATTTAACGGGCATATTATAAATCTTTTATCCAAAGAAGTGGACTATATTTTTATTCCCCGGTTTATCGGGGTAGAATCGGGTAAATGGTTTTGTCCTAAATTTATCGGATTGCCCGAATTGGCCGATTATACGATTGATGGCGTGAAAAGTAAGATTTTGACGGTGGACATTCAAGGGAAAAAAGAAAGTACTTGCGAATGGACCAATTACAGACCGCTTTGTGAGGCCCTGCAGGTTACCCCGAAAGAATTAAAAAAGGCTTTAAAGACAGCAGAAAGGGTTTGGCAGCACTTTAGAGACTGCTGTAAGCAAGGTTTTACGATTGAAGAAGCGGAAAAGATGTGTTCGGAAGATATGAGGGGAAGTGAAAGAACAGCGCATCATACCCATGACATTACACTGGGCGTGCTCGGGTATGTCTATAACGTGTATGACCCTTTTGTGAGCATGGACATTATTAAAAAATTACATGGAATGAATGTAAGAGTGATTACTTTTGAGATGTTGGATGAAAAACGCATTCATGAAAAATTTAAACGAAAATCTAAAAATTTGTACTGGACCTTTACCGATAAAATCTATGGTGCTGCCGTGGAACTAATGGAAAATCATCAAATTGACGGACTCATTCATATTACTGCTTTTGGGTGTGGACCTGATTCTATCGTAGGAAAAATGATGGAGCTGGACAGTGAAAAATTTAAAAAGCCTTTTATGACGATACGGGTAGACGAGCATACGGGAGAAAGCCATCTATTGACTAGAATTGAGGCATTTGTTGATATGATAAAGAGGCAAAAAATCAGTGAACGAAGGAGAGAATTGGCATGAAAGTTTCTTTTCCTTATATGGGATGTGTTACCGGGTATAAAAAAGTATTTGAGACGTTGGGACACGAGGTCGTCATGCCTCAGAAACCAACACAAAAAACAATTGATTTGGGTGTAAAATATAGCCCTGAATTCATATGTTTTCCTTTTAAGGTGATCATGGGTACATATATTGAGGCTGTACAAGCAGGTGCGAACGTTATTGTTGCTTCGGGGGGGAACGGACCCTGCAGAGCGGGCCTTTACGGAGAAATACACCAGAAAATCTTGAAAAGTATGGGGCACGATGTTAAATTCATCGTTTTTGATTCGATGTTTCGAGACTTCGGACTTTTTTATGATAATTTAAAAAAAATAAAGAATAAGATCCCCATTATAAAAGTACTTAAGAACCTGTGGCTTAGCTACCAGATCATATGCCGGATGGATGAGATCGAAAAGGAGATCAAAGTGCTAAGGGCTTATGAGCAGAAAAGGGGGGATTTCAATCGTGTTTGGCTTGAAATCCAAAGGATGTATGACGGATGTTGGACACAAAAGGATATCGATAAAGTGACGGAGCAGGCACGTAAAATGCTGCAAGAAGTGCCTTTGAAAAAAGTAGAAGAGGAAGAGAAAATCAGAATAGGCATTGTCGGAGAAATATATGTGATCATGGAAAGTTCGACAAATATGGATATTGAACAGACATTGAACAGTATGGGTATTGAGGTTGAAAGTGTACAGTATATCTCCGATTGGGTAAAGCACAATATTCAGCCGAATTTTATCGGGGGCAGCAAATCTCATCAAGTCATTCATAAAGCCAAACGATTTGTAAAAATGAATTTGGGCGGACATGATATGGAGAATATAGGATGGATGGTGGATTTTAAGGAGAGGGGCTTTGATGCGGTCGTTCACCTCATGCCCTTTGGGTGTTTGCCCGAACTAATCACACAAAGTGCCATACCTACGATTTCACAAGAGCTGGATCTGCCGATATTATCCCTTTCTTTAGATGAGCAAAACGGTACGGCCAATAATCGAACCAGAATAGAAGCGTTTGTAGATTTGGTACGAAATAAGAAGAGAGGAGGCAGTGTGCAGAAAAAAGAAGTGAAAGAACCGGAATATACGGACAAAGTGCCGGAAGAGCTTGCCGGATAATATAGGGGTTAGGCTTGTGGGTAGACTATAGCATATGCTGTATGTTTAACTATCGCAGACGATCACTGATAAGCAAAATGGGGGTATTACGATGGACATATATATCGGAATAGATGTAGGATCGGTCAGTACGAATGTAGTAGCGATGGACCAGAACGACCATATTATTTTCAAAGAGTATACGCGCACCAACGGTCAGCCGTTGGAGTCCGTTAAAAAGGGACTAAAATTATTGGAGGAAGATTTAAAGCGCATTTTTTATACGGTAAAGGGTGTAGGTACAACGGGCAGCGGAAGACAATTAGCAGGTATTCTGGTGGGGGCGGATATTGTAAAAAATGAAATAACGGCCCATGCGACGGCAACAGTCAATTTTCATCCTACGGTCAATACTATTTTGGAAATTGGAGGACAGGATTCAAAGATTATCATTATCCAAGATAAAATGGTGGTTGATTTTGCGATGAATACTGTTTGTGCGGCGGGGACAGGCTCCTTTTTGGATCATCAGTCCGAACGGCTTGGTGTTCCTATTCAGGATTTTGGGGGTCTTGCCCTTACTGCAAAGAAAGATGTGCGAATTGCGGGGCGGTGTACGGTTTTTGCCGAATCGGACATGATCGCAAAACAGCAGTACGGGTTTTCAAAAGCTGAAATTATCAAAGGCTTGTGTGATGCATTGGTGAGGAATTATATCAATAACCTCGGCCGGGGAAAGGCCCTTAAGGCCCCTTATGTTTTTCAGGGAGGCGTGGCGGCCAATAAAGGGATCAAAGCCGCTTTTGAAAGGGAGCTTGGGTGTGAAATCATTATCCCCAAGTATTATAATGTAATGGGCGCAATAGGTGCGGCCATTCTTGCAAAAGAGTATATTGAAGTGTCAGGAGAAGAAACGAAATTCAGAGGTTTTGGGGCTGCTGAGTTAGCATTTAAACCGAGAAGTTTCGAATGTGAAGATTGTGCGAACTGCTGTGAAGTGATTAAAGTTGAATTAAACGGAAAAACCGTTGCCATATGGGGCGATAAATGCGGTAAGTGGGCTAATTCTGTAACAGGATAAGCGGAGCCGGACCAAATGTTTTCATATTATTAATATTTTTAGGGACTTGTTGTTTTAGTTATGAGGATCTGCATATTTTAGCGGAAGAATGTTATTTTAACAAGGGATATATTCTTCCGCTTTGTGTTATGTATGCGATCTCTTAGGGAATAAAAATCCGTGAATAAAGATGTGATTTTATTCACAAACTAGAATCATGCTGATACGTTTCTTTATTTATGGTTTGTTTGGATGGGCGATGGAAATTTTTTGGACAGGTACAAGTTCGTTGATTGGCGGAGATTTACGCTTAAGGGGTACGACTTATTTATGGATGTTTCCCATATACGGCTTAGCAGTCTTTTTAGAACCGGTTCATAATAGCATTCGCTTTTTGCCGTGGCTGGTGAGAGGAGGGATTTGGGTAGTTATTATTCTGACCATAGAATATGTAGCCGGCTGGACGCTAAAAAGCGTGGTGGGATTATGTCCATGGGATTATTCCGGTAGTACGAAGTACGCAATAGGCGGTTTGATACGACTTGACTATGTGCCGGCATGGTTTGTAGCGGGTCTGTTGTTTGAAAGATTGCATGATATTATTACAAGCCCTGCTATGTTGGGTCTTAAATAGACCTGGCGTAGTAGGGCTTGTTTATTTTTCAGTTTTGCAGTATCAATTATCGGAACCATTTTTTAAACCCAAATTGATACATCCTAGTACAAAATTAGAATTGAAAAGTTAAGATTTGAGAAGTATAATAAATAATGGGATGAAAAAAGCTGCCGTTTGGATTTGAATGCCAAACGCCGCATTCCAAACTAACCGACAGGAGATGATACATCATGGGTAAACAAGAAAAATCTAAAGGCCAACAATTATGGGATGAACTAAAATATGAAGCCAAGAACGGATGGGAGGTTATCGCGGAAGATGAAAAACAGCAGGTTTTTGATTTTTGTGAAGGATACAAGACCTTTCTTGACCGTGCAAAAACAGAAAGGGAAGGTGTGTCAGAAACCATTCGTTTGGCGCGTGAAAAAGGCTTTGCAGCACTGGATGAATTGATGCGGACAAAGAAGAAGCTGAGTGCCGGGGATAAAGTTTATGTTGTGAACAGGGAAAAAGGGATTATGCTTGCCGTAATTGGGAAGAAAGGCCTGACAGAGGGCGTGCATATTGTAGGTGCGCATATGGACGTACCTAGAATCGATTTGAAGCAGAATCCTATTTATGAAGACGGCGGAGTGGTCTTGTTAAAGACCCATTACTACGGCGGCATCAAAAAATATCAGTGGACTGCTTTGCCGTTAGCCCTGCATGGCGTGGTGGTTAAAAACGATGGGCAAAAGGTGGATATTGCCATTGGAGAAGATGACAATGACCCGGTGTTTTGTGTAACCGATTTACTGCCCCATTTGGCCCGGGACCAGATGCAGAAGAAAATGACCGAAGGCATAACGGGAGAAGGCCTTAATATTCTTTTTGGCAGTATGCCTTATCAGGATGATCAGGTAAAAGAAAAATTCAAACTAAATATTTTGAATCTTTTGCATCAGAAGTACGGTATCGGGGAAGAAGATTTTATCAGTGCGGAGCTTGAAATCGTACCTGCGTTAAAAGCCAGGGATGTCGGCTTGGACCGAAGCATGGTAGGCGGATACGGGCACGATGATAGGGTATGCTGTTATACTGCTTTACAGGCCATACTGGCGGCGGAACAGCCTGAAAAGACAGCTGTGTGCCTGCTTGTAGACAAAGAGGAAGTGGGCAGCATGGGCAATACGGGCATGCAGTCACGATTTTTTGAAGACGTACTGGCTGAAATGTGCCAATTAACAACGGATGTGCCGTATAATCATTTGATGCTCAGCAAGGTATTGGGCCGCTCAAAATGCTTGTCTGCCGATGTAAGCGCAGCTTTTGATCCCAGCTATCCGGAAGTACATGACAAGAGAAATGCACCCTTTATGAATAAAGGGATTGTCATCACCAAGTATACGGGTGCAAGGGGGAAAGCCGGTGCTAGTGATGCTCATGCGGAATTTGTAGGGGAAATCAGAACGTTATTTAATGACAGCAAGATCCCATGGCAGATCGGAGCGTTGGGTAAAGTGGACCAGGGCGGTGGAGGCACCATTGCACAGTTCGTTGCGAATTTGAATATTGATGTGGTTGATTGTGGTGTAGCCTTGTTCTCCATGCATGCCCCCTTTGAAATTGCAGGCAAATTGGATATCTATATGGCCTATAAGGCATATCATGCCTTTTACAAGGCATAACCTTTGGGTTTGCCCCTTACAACTCACCGTTTACAATGAAAAAACTTAGCAATCTTTTCGGTGTGAACGGTGAATTAGTAAAAATTTCTCTGTACTTTGCCTCATGATTATAATAAAATAAGGATATCACCAGAGAAAAAGGGAAGTGGGGAAACAATGAGGACAAAAAGAAGCCTTGCCTGTATCCTTCTTATATTTTTGGCAGTGCACTTGATGGCCTGCGGCACCAAAGCCCGGGGTATAGCGGAAACAGGTTTGGAAGAAACCGATAGTACCGGTATAGAGGTGCGGCAGCCGGATGTTCCGGGGGAAAGAGAGGCCGAAGAAGAGAAGGATAAGGATACCGATAAAGACAAAGACGTTAATGAGGTATTGCCGGAGAAAGAAGAGGTAAAAGAGGAACCGGCTGTAGATCCGGATTCCAAAAAGTTGCAGGGCGAATATGCTCACTTGGACAATACCCGTCTGGCCTGGTGGTTTAGAAGAGAAAAAGACAATAAGCCTTCCACCACAAATGCGGATATAGAGGCATTGTTAAAAAAATATGACGGGATGTTTATTGAACATACGGACCAAAAAGTGTTGTATCTGACCTTTGATGAAGGGTATGAGAATGGATATACGCCTAAGATACTGGATACTTTAAAAGAAAATAAGGTGCCTGCCGCTTTTTTTATTACAGGCTCCTATCTTAAGCATCATGAAGATTTGGTTAAAAGGATGGTAGAAGAAGGACATATTGTTGCCAATCATACGGTAACACATCCCAGTATGCCCGGCGTATTCGATGAAAAAAAGCTGGAAGAGGAAATCTTAGGTGTCGAGCGGGCCTTTTACGAAGCCTTTCAGAAAAATATGAAATATTTAAGACCCCCCAAAGGGGAATACAGTGAAAGAACCCTTGCGATTACACAAAATTTAGGCTATCAAACAGTATTCTGGAGTTTTGCTTACAGGGATTGGGAAACGGATAAGCAGAAAGGTGCCGATTATGCGTATAAGAATGTGATGGGCGGTATCCATAATGGAGCCATTTTATTACTGCATGCGGTATCACAAGATAACGCCGAAGCATTGGAGAGGATCATTAAAGATGCACGGGAAAAAGGGTATGAATTTAAGTCGCTGGACGACATTGCTTTGGAGCAGGAAGAGGAAGAATAATAACCGGTGTACAGCTGACAGCGTATGGCATACAGCGTTTTGCAGAAAACGGGTTTTTTAATTGTATGCTGTATGCCTATCCTGTACCTTAAATTCGGGGGTGAGTCCATGTACAAAAAACTGATTGTTTATGTGATACTCATTATAATAGGCATAGGGATTGTGCAAGCGCAGCCGGCACAAAAGGCGTATTTGGTTCCCGTCAAGGGAGAGATCAATAATGCCTTGGTGGTTTACGTGGATAAAGCCATTCAGGAGGCCCAAGCCAGCAACGCCTCTCAAATTATCTTTGAGATCGATACCGAAGGAGGATTGGTGGACGCGGCTTTAAAGATGAGTCAATTGATCATAGACGCACCATTGCCCACGGTTACTTATATAAAGAATAATGCGATTTCAGCGGGCGTTATTATTTCTATTTCCGGTGATCAAGTGATTGCCAATCAAGCCATTAGCATCGGCTCGGCAGAAACAAGACCGAGAGAAGAAAAATATATTTCTTACTGGACCGGTAAATTGCGAAGTGTTGCAGAGTTAAGAGGGCGGAACGCTGAGATTATAGCGGGAATGGCCGATGCGGATTTGGAAATTGAAGGTATCAAGCCAAAAGGCAAGCTTCTGAATTTAACCGCCCGGGAGGCCCTCAAGCATGGTATTGTGGATGAGGTCGTTGCAGGAAGGTCCGGCTTGTATGAATATCTCGATATGCGCCAGTCGGATGTTGTGGTGCTGGAATATGACTTTCGGACCAATATTGCAAGGATTACCAATAGCGCATATGTTTCCACCTTATTGATTACCCTTGGGATTATAGGGATTGTGGGAGAGATTTTTACGGCAGGTTTTGGGCTTTTTGGATCCGTGGGGATTCTGTCTTTTGCGCTGTTTTTTGCCGGCAGAGTGCTTGCGGGACATGCGGACTGGAGTGTGTTGATCCTTTTTGTGGCAGGGATCATTTTGTTGGGTATTGAGATTGCGATTCCCGGCTTTGGCGTACCCGGTATTGCGGGCATAAGTTGTATTGTGATCAGTATCCTCATAGGCTCTGCAAGCCCTGTGGAGGCGGCCGGATCTTTTGCGGTAGCCATTGTATTAAGCATTGGTGTGTTGTATATAGTATTCAAACATGCGCCGAAAAATAAGCTTTTTGCACATATCATATTAAAAGACGAACAAAAAAATGATCAAGGCTATATATCCCACAAAAAGGAAAAAGAGGAATTGCTGGGTTTGGAAGGTGAAGCGATTACACTGCTGAGACCTGCAGGGACCATTCAAATCGGAGATAAACGTGTTGATGCCGTATCCGAGGGTGAATATATTGAAAGAGGTTCCCGGGTGAAAGTAATTACTGTGGAAGGCGGCAGGGTGGTTGTGAGGAAAACAGATTGAACGGATAATAGGTAGACCTATTATAAAAGAAAGGAGAATACACATGGGTTTTTTAAATGCTACTTTTGGATTGGTTTTGATTTTAATTGTTGTGCTTGTATTGCTTTTCTCTTTTGTTCCCATCGGACTTTGGATTTCAGCCTTGGCTGCCGGAGTGAACGTAGGTATTTTCAATTTGATTGGGATGAGGTTGAGAAGAGTTGTACCGTCCAGAATTGTCAATCCTATGATTAAGTCTCAAAAAGCCGGATTAGATGTGAGTGTGGATAAGCTGGAGACCCACTATTTAGCCGGAGGGAACGTGGATAATGTTGTGAACGCGCTGATTGCCGCACAGAGGGCCAATATTCCGCTGATGTTTGAAAGGGCGGCAGCCATTGATTTGGCAGGTCGAGACGTATTGCAAGCCGTTAAAATGAGCGTAAATCCTAAGGTGATTGAGACCCCCGTTGTGGCGGCTGTTGCTAAAGACGGTATAGAGGTAAAGGCCAGAGCCAGGGTTACGGTGAGGGCCAATATTGACCGCCTTGTTGGCGGTGCCGGCGAAGATACCATCATTGCAAGAGTTGGTGAAGGGATCGTAACAACCGTAGGTTCTTCCGCCTCCCATAAGGTTGTCTTAGAGAACCCGGATTTGATTTCAATGACTGTGTTGGATAAAGGATTGGATTCCGGTACGGCCTTTGAAATTCTTTCCATTGATATTGCCGATGTGGATGTAGGAAGAAATATCGGCGCCCATTTGCAGACAGACCAAGCGGAAGCGGATAAGCGTATTGCACAGGCTAAAGCGGAAGAAAGAAGAGCCATGGCGATTGCAAAAGAACAGGAAATGAAGGCTGCGGTTCAGGAAATGAGAGCAAAAGTTGTGGAAGCGGAAGCCGAGGTGCCTAAAGCCATGGCAGAAGCCTTGAAACAGGGAAACTTGGGCGTGATGGATTATTATAATCTTCAAAATGTTAAAGCGGATACGCAGATGAGAGATTCCATCGCTAAAGTGGGCGGTAAAGATGCTTCCGTAAATCAAACGACTAATAATAATAAGGCGTGATTCGATGCAGGCGATAATAACCGGGATTGTTATTTATCTTTTGGTGCAATTGGTAATAGGCTATTTGCAAAACGTTAAAAATGCCGGAAAAGCGACAAGACAATACCGAACACCGCCTATTGTCAATCATCCCGGTTCAGCATTTTTTGAGTTTAAAGATGATGAATCGGATATGGCAGAAGAAGTGACTGGTGTGTCGGTACGGTCGGAGCGTGACTTTCCGGAAACCGATTTTGATGTTATGCAGCAGTCTTCGGCGCCGGCGTATCATGCCGCTTCGAAGAAAGCCGTTAAAAAAGATACAGGAAATGCTGACCGTTATCCGGCAGACAACGAACTCGCACCCATAGAATTTACCGGAGAGTCTATCATCAATGGCATTATTATGAGTGAAGTTTTAGGAGTGCCCAAAGGACGAAGAAAGTGAAGAACAAAAAAATCCGGACTTTTAGCCCGGATTTTTTTGTTTTTTGAATTTTTTTTAAAGTAAATAATGACATAGGTTTGTGATAAAAGGATGCCTTCTTTTCTTTCCATTCAAAGTGCTTTGCTTCAGCATTTTCAAAAAAATGACTTACCAAATCACTAATATATTGTTAGCATAATAAAGGTTGTTTAAGGTTAATTTAATTTTAGATAAAGAATTATGTAAAATAATATGGTTTTTTTTGGAGAATCTGATGCTGAAGATTTGGGGGCATTGAAGGAGTGGCCTCTTTGAATTCACAAAGCTATATAAAAAAAAGATTAATTATTTTATTTTTAGTATTAATTGCAGTCCCTTTTATGCTTATTTTACAGATGTATTTAATCTTTCCAAGCAGATTGATGCTTTTGGAAGGTGAAGAATATACTTATAATGTTGATACACCGGTCCGCATTGATGCCCAGGTTGATAAGAAGGGTGTTTTGAGTTTAAACGGAGAAATTGTGCAAGACAGATATACGAGTGTGAAATTAAACTCACCCTTGGTTATTAAATCGGAACAATTGGGAGATTTTAATATTAATTTAAAATTGTTTGGTGTGATACCGTTTAGATCTGTAAATGTAAGTGTGCTTCCAAAAACCAGTATCGTTCCGTGCGGCAATACGGTTGGGGTAAAGCTGTATACGGATGGTATTTTGGTCATAGGCCTTTCGGAAGTAAACGGAATGGATGGAAAAGGATACACGCCATGGAAAGAAGCCGGTATTAAAGAAGGGGACTTCATAGAGCTGATGGGCAATATTAAAGTGGAAGATATTGAGCACTTGGTAGAAATTGTTGAAATGTCACAAGGCAATGAATTAAACATGCGTATTAGAAGAAACGGCAAAGTGGTTAAAACGACAATAATGCCTGTAAAATGCAGTGAAGATAAGACCTATAAAATAGGGGTATGGGTAAGAGATAGTACGGCGGGTATTGGGACATTGACTTTTTATGATCCGAACACCAATTACTTCGCTGCCTTGGGACATGGGATTACGGATGTTGATACCGGTGAACTTCTTACTGTAAAAGAAGGGTCTATCCTTAAATCCAGCATTGTTTCCGTCAGAAAAGGGAAAAAAGGTAAACCGGGTGAATTAAAAGGGGTTTTTATGCAGCAAGAATCCGGTTTGGGTGAAATAAAAGAAAATAGCAGCTGTGGTATTTTTGGAAAACTATACGGAAGTATTGACAACGAATATGCCAAGCCGATGCCGGTGGCGCTCAGAGCACAGGTAAAAGAAGGGAAAGCCCATATATTATCCAATGTAAAAGGGGAGAAAATTAATAAATTTGATATCGAAATACAAAAAGTATTGAAACAAAATGAACAAAATTCTAAAGGAATGATTATCAAAATTACAGATCCCAAATTGTTAGATTTAACCGGCGGGATTGTACAAGGGATGAGCGGAAGTCCTATTATACAGGATGGAAAAGTAGTAGGGGCCGTTACCCATGTTTTTGTCAATGATCCTTCACGAGGGTACGGCATATTTATTGACTGGATGCTTAAAAAAACTACAAATATTGCGCAAGCCCGTGAGTGAAGTGTTTTTCTTGTATCGGCAAAGGTATTTTGAAGGATGATAAAGCAGGCTGGGGGTGATTTCTCCCCAGTTTTTAGCATTTGATAAGGATGGGATGCAATGAATGATCATGTATTTTTACCATGTCCTTGCTCAAATGTGTTTAGGTCGCAGTTCGTTATTTTTATTGTAATTTTGTAAATAAAAATCATTTTTAATAATATATTTTTCATATTGTATAGTTGAATGGCGTCAAATTAAAAAGGAGGTTGTTGTTGATATTGCCTTTATATAAATGCCAAATAATACATATAATACAAGAACATACAATGTTTGTGACGCTAATTTTGAATTTAATTTCTAAATTTGAGATTTTTTTGTATTCCCTGTTAAAAAAATGTTGAATTTTATAAATTAGTGCTTGAAATTTTATCAATTAGAAAATATAATATAATTATGTAAAAAAATACAAATTCAAAAGGGGGATTAAATGTGTTAGAGAACAAGATTAGAATTGTGATAGCAGATGACAACAAAGATTTTTGCGAAATTATGTGCGAATATCTCAACAATCAGGAAGATATTGAGGTAGTAGGCGTTGCGAAAGACGGCTCGGAGGCATGTGAACTAATTACTGCATTATTACCTGATGTTGCTATTCTTGATGTCATTATGCCACATTTGGATGGATTGGGGGTTTTGGAGCAATTAAATGCTGCGAATCTTTCCCATAAACCAATTTACATTATGTTGTCGGCGGTGGGGCAGGATAAAATTACTCAGAGTGCAATGGCTTTAGGTGCTGAGTATTATGTTGTAAAACCCTTTGATATTAATGTGTTGTTAGAACGCATAAGACAGTTGAAGGGTTCGATTCAAGTGAAAAAAACACCTGTCAATCAAGCAGCAGTAAATGATGCAAAGGCTGCATACGGTATCCCCCTAAAAGATGTTGAATCAAGTGTTACAAAAGTTATTCATGAAATCGGTGTGCCTGCACACATAAAAGGATATCAATATTTAAGAGATGCCATTATGATGGCAATCAAAGATATGGAGATTATCAACTCTATTACCAAACAGCTGTATCCTAATATTGCGAGGCAGTACAATACTACACCAAGCAGGGTAGAAAGGGCTATCAGACATGCGATTGAAGTGGCATGGGGGAGAGGACAGGTTGAAATATTAAACAGCCTTTTCGGGTACACGATACAGACATCGAAGGGCAAACCTACGAACAGCGAATTTATCGCGATGATTGCCGATAAATTGAGGCTGCAGATGAAGGTTGGATAAAATTAAATTTTAAAAATACATATAAAAAAACGCCAAATCTAAAGGATCGGCGTTTTTTTATTTATATTATTTGGGTTTGGTGCAAACAATAAGAATAACCAGTTTTACAATGCGTTATCTATATAGATAATAAACAGTAAAGATTGAAATATAATCGTACTCCAGTAACAGATATTCCGAATCTAAGAGCTTGTATTGCTTGGGCTAAGGTAAGGGGACACACCTCTCCTTCGTCGGGGAATGTCCCCAACGAATGCTTCAAAACTCGCTGGCGCTCAAACAGTTGAAGCCGCTTTTCCTACGCTGCGCAAACAATCTCTAAGAT
>JAKSBV010000392.1 GCA_022360955.1 Bacillota bacterium | reverse complement strand
CAGCAGGTGGTGGAGAACGTCGGCTCAGACCGGATGATCTTTGGATCGGACAATCCCTACTACGGGACGCTGTGCTTAGACAAGGTGCTGATCGAAACAGCCCAGATCACCGAGAAGGACAAGGAAAACATTTTTTCCAATACCTTTGAAAAAGTTTTCCATATAGAGGAGGTGTAGGTCGATGAAGATCATAGATGTCCATGTCAACATAGGCAGTGATTATACAAATGCATATACGGCGAAAGACGCCATCCGCAGCATGGATGCGAACCGGATCGATTACGCGGTGATCTCTCCGTTACTCGCCTGCCCATTGCCCTTCGGCGTGAAGAGCACCATGGAGCAGAACGATGAGATTGCCCGCGCACTGGCCGAACATCCGGACCGCTTTGTCCGGGGCTTGGGAACGGTAAACCCCCGTCATGGAAAGGCGGCCATCCCTGAAGTGGAGCGGATATTCAACGAATTGAACCTGCACGGATTGATGTTCCATACCGACAAGACCGGATTGTCCCTCGACAACCCGACCACCATCAAATTTCTAGAAGCCATTCCTGAAGGGACACCGGCAGTGGTTTTAGCACATACATCGCTTTTTTCGGTGCTGGAATCACCCTTTATGCTGGGCAAGCTCGCGAGACGGTTCCCCCATATCACATTTATCAACGGTACGTCGATGCATGATACCACCCATTCCAATTGTTCCAGGGATCTGTCAGCGCAGTACAAAAACGTGTATCTGGACACCGCCTGCGTCCACTATATTATGCATCCAATAACCAAGGCCCTGGCGGAAGTGGATGAAGACCAAATCGTGTTTGGCACTGATTATCCATACTACACCATCGCGTACGACAAGATGATCGTGGACGATGCTGATATTTCCGAAGAAATACGACGCAAAATATACTACGGAAACGCAAAGAGAATTTTTAACCTTTAGGCGTGGCCTAAAAAAAATAAAGAGGAGGAATAAAGGTTGAAAAAGAATAGTAGGGATTGCCCATTTCCTTAAGGGCATAGCAAACAAGCCATCTTGCGGTGGCCTAAAAACTGAATATGGAAAAAGTTAGGTTATGCAGTAGGTGACTTAATTCTATAACCCTGGTATTTCGCAATTAATATAGCTTGCTCCACAGTAATCTCACGGTCGGCAGGAAGAACATCAGATTTCCTATAAAGTTCAGCATTATAATGATGGAGCGGTTAGGATTAGGTCGAGTTCTTGCTGGTAGGGACTGGCGAGCGCAAGAATCAGTTTTTCTAGCTCTGTTTTCCGGGATTCCAAATCTCAAAAGGCCTTTTGATAATCTTTTGTAACTGCTGTTTCAGACCTTTCGTGTAGGTAGAAAAGCGATGGCTCTTGTAAGTGGTAACACCTTGCTTGTTGGTGGAAGCGATGCAGGCTGCAACAAAAGTTTTGTGAACATCAATTCCACAGAAGATTTTGTACACGATTTTTAAAGCCATAGGGACTCCTTTCTGAACTATAAAGTTCATAAAAATTGTAGGGAGATACGGCATTGACTGAGCGCCTAGCTTTAAACGAGATTGTTTAAACAAAGATAAGGTTACGCTCGAAGACATACTTATTTGTGCTTGAAAAGGCGATCTACACATATATTTATGCTGTCACTCTGAAAACAGAGCAGCCCACTCACCTCCCCGTGATTTGTAGTATACCGCGAAATCCCTATGACTAATAATAAAAGAATACTCGCTTGAAGCCAACCTTTTTTCATTACGTTTTGTGCCTTGAGCGAAGCGAAAGGAATGGATATATTTATGAAACACCAAGGAACAAAAATGCTTGAAAGCGATAGATTGATACTTCGTAGATTTGTAATGGATGACGCTCAAGCCATATACGACAATTGGGCAAGCGACTCTGAAGTAACCAAATTCTTAATGTGGCCCACTCATGAAAATGTCGAAGCAACCAGGAAAATCCTTAGTGATTGGACGAGTCAATATTACAAGGACGATTTTTATATTTGGGCTATTACTATAAAAGAAAATGGGGATTCCCCTGTTGGTTCAATTAGCGTTGTAGATAAAGATGATAGGATAAAAATGGTGCATATTGGATACTGCATAGGAAGACAATGGTGGAATCAAGGAATGATATCAGAGGCATTCGGCCTTACTATTTCTTACCTGTTTAATGAGGTTCAGGTCAACCGCATAGCAACAAGGCACGACCCCAGAAATCCAGCTTCGGGGAAGGTTATGCAAAAATGCGGACTGAAATACGAAGGAATGCAAAGAGAAGCGGATTGGAACAACCAAGGGATATGTGATGCTTCGATGTATGCTATTTTAGCGAAAGACTATAATGGGGGAGCATAAGTAAAACAGGGGACGGTTCTCTGTTCTACTTTATTTAATAGGTATGATCAATTCCTTTATATGATTATATACATTATTGGTAATAAATCGATTAACAATAGATTTACTATATATAATGCCTTTCGTTGTTAGCGCGTTATCCCTAATATACATCCTTATTTTATCCAGCGTTAAATTTATAGTGTCTATATCCCCTGTATGATATGTAACTATAGCCCTGCCAATACGATATCTTTTTACATAGTCATAGTTTTTATACTTTTCCTCTATTTCAATAATAATACCATCCATAGCATTAATGTCAAATTTATCGCAAATGTCATTTTTGTACTTTTGTATAAGGCTATAAGCATTACCCGTTTTAGAATAGAAAGGATATTTGTTTTGGGCTTTTGCAATAAGCTTTTCAAAATCATGCCAATTAGCTTCTTTTTTTACTTTTTCTTCTATACCATAAAAATCTTCTACTATTTTTATATCTATATAATTTTTATTTTTTTCTAATAAACTTGAAATAGAAGATATCTTACTAATTGTTTTTTTATATCTATCATTAAGAATATTTAGGCGTTTTAGCTTAGCATGAAATTGTATATATTTATTTTTTATAATTTTCATAGAAGAGCTAAGGTCACTTACATGAAAAAATTCTTTTATTTCATTAAGGGAAAACCCTAACATTTTGAGAAAATTTATTCTTGATATATCTATAAATTGCGTTCTGGAATAATATCTATAGCCTGTTATTTCATCGACATAAGCAGGGGAGATTAGGCCGTATTTTTCATAATGTCTTATTGCTTGAATGCTCACACCCTTTAATTTTGCAAGCTCACCAATTCTATATAATTTATTACAATTCATTTTGTTTTCTCCTTTTAAAAAAAGCTTGACTCTATACTAAGTATATAGTTTATACTACCATTAAGTGATAAGCATTATCAAGTACTAGTTTAAGAAATTGTCATAGTTTATAGAAAGGAATAACATGTTAAAATCAAAAAGATTATCAAAAAAATACGGTAAAAAAACCGTAGTAAAAGAAGTAGATTTTCATATACCGCATGGTAAAATAACCTCCCTTATTGGCCCTAATGGTGCGGGTAAAAGTACGGTGCTTAATATGATTGCCAGGCTTATAGAGCGTGAATCAGGGGATATTATGTTTAAAGAAAAGGATGTACTGGAGTGGAATTCTACAGAGCTTGCAAAAAATCTATCTATACTAAAGCAGTCTAATAGCCTGTATCTAAAATTAACGATTAAAGAGCTTGTAGAGTTCGGGAGATTTCCTTACTCTAAGGGCAATTTAACTGCTGAGGATAGAGAAAAGGTAGATATTGCCATTGAGTACATGGAGCTTGACGATATAAAAGATAGATATTTAGATGAACTAAGCGGTGGTCAAAGACAGCGTGCATATATTGCTATGGTAATAGCCCAAGATACAGAATACCTTATGTTAGATGAACCGCTGAACAATATAGATATAAAACACTCAAAAAATATGATGCGTCTTATAAGAAAATTGTGTAACGAGCTTCATAAAACTGTAATCCTTGTAATGCATGATCTTAATTTTGCCTCTTGTTACTCTGATTACATTATCGCATTTAAAGATGGAAAGATATTAAAAGCGGGTAATGCAGAAGAAGTAATGACCAGGGAAGTGTTAGAAGAAATATACGAATTACCGGTAGCTATACATAATATAGAGGGTCGTAATATATGCGTATATTATTAGGTGGCTTATATGAATAGACTAATAGTTTCGATAATAATCATTATGCTTAGTATAGCATCGGTTTTTGTAGGGGTTGTAGGCATAGAGCTTGACGCGATATTGCGGGGAGATTCTCATGCACTGCTTATTTTATTTGTTAGCAGGCTGCCTAGACTTACTGCTGTGCTGATTACTGGCATTGCACTTTCTGTAGCAGGACTTATAATGCAGCAGCTTGCAAGAAATAAATATGTTTCCCCACAGACCGGCGCTACTATTTTTTCTGCACAATTAGGTTTTATAATAGCTATGGTGTATTTTAATGAAGCCGGTAAAAAAATGGAGATAGGACTTGCGTTTTTATTTGCAATGATAGGCACTACCATTTTTATGATAATGGTTCAAAGAACTAAATTTAAGAATGTCATATATATCCCTCTGATAGGAATGATGCTTGGGAATGTTATCTCTGCTGTTACGGAGTTTATCTCCTATAGATATAATATTGTACAAAACCTAAAAGATTGGTCAGCAGGCAACTTTTCTTTAATACTTAAAGGCAATTATGAGACGCTTTATATATGTCTGCCCCTTGTTATTATTGCATTTATATATGCTAATTACTTTAATATTGCAGGTATGGGAGATGATTTTGCCAAAAACCTTGGCGTTAACTATAAACTTGTTTTATACAGCGGGCTTGGTATAGTATCACTTCTTACTGCCGGAGTTGTTGTTACTGTTGGCAGTATACCTTTCGTAGGGCTTATTGTTCCTAATCTTGTATCTATATTAAAGGGCGATAGAATGAAGATGACGCTTATAGACACTGCACTGCTTGGGGCAATGTTTTTAATAGTTTGTGATATTGTCGGCAGACTTATCATATTTCCGTACGAATTGCCTATAGGCCTTACGGTTGGTGTTGTCGGCAGTGGAATTTTCCTATTGATGATCTGGCGAAGGGAGGTAAAACGTGCAGCTTAATAAAAAGAAATTTTTGTTATTGCTTTTAACTATTTGCTCTCTGTGCCTATATTTGTTTATAGATATTAAACCTGGTACATTTGACTATGCTATGAAACTTAGACTACCTAAAGTGGCCGGCGTTATCCTTGCTGCTGTTTGCCTTAGTGCCGGTACACTTATTTTCCAGACACTTGTTAATAACAGAATATTGACGCCGTGTATACTAGGGCTTACACCACTTTATGTACTTACCCAGACTGTTATCATATTTTTTTGGGGCTCTACAAGCCTTCTTGTAGTTAATAAAACTGCTAACTTTTTACTGACAATAGTTATTATGCTTATGTGTTCTATGTTTTTGTATAGAATACTATTTGAAAGGCAGAGTCAAAACATTCTGTTACTATTGCTGATAGGTACGGTGCTTGGATCGCTCTTTAGCAGTTTTAATCAGACCTTACAAAGAATAATAGATCCTAATGAGTTTATGGTTTTACAGAACAAATTGTTTGCTAGTTTAACAAATATAAACGCAGAAATATTATTCCTTGGGGCAATATTGCTTTTTAGCGTTATAATATGGTGTTATAAAGATTTAAAGTACCTTGATGTTATATCAATGGGAAAAGAACAAGCCATAAGTCTTGGCGTTAATTATAAACAAAAGGTCAAAAAGTTTATGCTTGCGGTAACAATACTTATTTCTCTTGCTACTGCAATGATAGGACCTGTTACTTTCTTAGGTTTTCTAGTTGTAAATGTAACCCATGAAATAATCAAAACCTATAAACATAAGTATTTGATAATTGCTAGTGTACTTATTGGTTGTATAACCATACTACTTGGTCAAACCTTAGTAGAAAATGTATTTCATTTTAACGCAACCCTTACATCACTTATAACCTTCACCGGAGGAAGTTATTTTATTTATATGGTGATGAGAGAAAACAACGCTTAGAATCAGTATTTTTAGACAATGTATGTTTTGCTAAAGATACCCAGCTTCAAACCTAAAAATACTATTTACACAAACAACGATGATTCTGCGTTTTTTGTGTAAATATAGATTCAATTTTAAAGTTGGGTATCTATAATAAGTTGTCTTTAGATAAATTTTATACCATAAAAGAAGGAGAGAACATCATGAAGAGATTATTATCGTTGCTTTTAGTATTTGTTATAGTATTTGCCGGTTGTGCCAGTACGGATGAGGCCCCTGCTGATACTAACGTAAAAGAGAAAGGTGCAGGAGAAGTCGCTACTGAAGAACAAGCAGAAGAGCCAAAGACTGTAACGATTACCCATAAGTTCGGAACAGTAACAGTGCCCTTTAATCCTACTAGAGTTGTAGTACCGGATATGGGGGCTCTTGATATTATGGATGTATTTGGTCTTGAAGATAATATTGTAGGTGTAGTGAAAAAGAACTTACCAAGCTATTTATCTAATAAGTACAAGAGTGATAAATATACAGCTTTAGGTAGTCTTAAAGAGCTTGATCTTGAAGCTATATATGCTTTAGAGCCGGATTGTATTATCATTAGTGGCAGACAGTCCGGTTATTATGATCAACTTTCCGAGATCGCACCGGTTGTATTTTGTGAGATAGATCGAGAAAGAGAGTATATGGATTATTTCTCAGACTATCTAAACACCGTTGCCAAGATATTTGGCAAAGAAGCAGAAACTCAGCAATATATTGATGACTTTAATGCCAGATTAGAAACCATTAATAAAAAGGTAACAGAAAATGGATATACAACACTTGTTACAATATTATCGAGTAGAACACTTAAGGCATTAGGTGCGAATACACGTTGTTCACTAATTTATAACGAAGCTGGTTTTACGAATCTTGGAGAAGGATTCACCCCGGCTAAACATGGTGATGCAACATCATTTGAGTATGTTGTAGATATTAACCCAGACTTTTTATTTGTAGTAGATAAAAACTCAGCCACAGGAAAAACCGAGTATGAGCCTGCTGTAGAGCAATTAGAAAACGAATTGGTCAAAACTACTAAGGCTTACAAGAATGGAAATATAGTTTATCTCAATCCTAGAGAATGGTATCTGGTAGAGTGTGGACTTACATCCACTGAGCGTATGATAGCTGATCTGGAGGACGCTTTAAAATAAATAAAACAGGGGACGGTTCTCTGTTTGACAACACCTCATTAGTATGATAATCTACTGATGAGGTGATTTTTTATGCCAAGAAAAGTAAGAGAAAAGAGCAAAACAGGGATATATCATGTCATGCTGAGAGGTGTGAATGGCCAGAGTATCTTTGAAGACGAAGCAGACTGTGAAAAGTTTATAGAGGGGCTTGAAACCTACAAAAGGGAGATAGGATGCATCATCTATGCATACTGTTTAATGAATAATCACGTACATTTACTAATCAAAGAAGGGGAAGAAGAGCTTTCCAATACAATGAAGCGAATAGGCGCCCGTTATGTATATTGGTATAATTGGCAGTATAACAGAAAAGGACATTTGTTCCAGGGGAGATATAAGAGTGAACCGGTGGAAGAGGATGCCTATTTTTTAACTGTGCTCAGATATATCCATCAGAATCCTGTAAAAGCAGGGTTAACAAAGGATATAGCAGCCTATCGGTGGAGCAGCTATAATGAATACACAGGGAAAGAAAGGGTGGTCCATACGGATTTTGCCCTTGACCTAATGGATAAAAACAGGGAAAAAGCGATGCAAAGCTTTATTGCATTTCATAAGGCCAGTAATGGAGATCAATGCCTTGAGATAACGCCGCCAAGGAAAACAATCTCCGATAAAGAAATTAAGCAATTGGTATGGGACAAATATAATATAGCGTTAGCAGCCTTACCCAATGCATCTCCAACTATTCAGAAAGAGGTTTTAAAATATGTCAAGGGATTGGACGGAAGCTCCTTAAGACAGCTCTCCAGGCTCACGGGATTTACCGTCAATAAGATATATAGAGCGTAGAACGGAGAACCGTCCCCTGTTCTATAGGACATAATATTATAGAATGTAGATTATAGAGGTGAAATATGCGAAACTATATTGAAGTTAAAAATGCTTGCATACATAATTTAAAAGGTATTGATGTTAGCATTCCAAAAAGAAAGCTCACGGTAATAACTGGCGTAAGCGGATCTGGCAAATCCAGCTTGGCCTTTGATATGCTGCATGAAGAAGGAAAAAATAGATATCTGGAATTCAATGGGGATTACCTTAGAATGGATGACAATCAACCTTTTGATGAAATTATAGGTTTGTCACCGACAATAGCGGTGGGACAGTTGGTGACAAGACAAAGCAATCCACATAGTACAGTGGGAACGCGTACAAGAATTAATTATTATTTGCAAATGTTATACTCGCTTGCTGGAAATAAAATATGCCAAATTTGTGGAGATAACATAGGGAATGCTTTGGAGTGCAAAGCGTGTGGAGCAATATTTGAACCACTAGGAGTATCTTTCTTTTCGCGAAATTCCCCTCTAGGCATGTGCTTGAATTGTAAAGGCAATCGCTTTGATATACAATTGGATAAAGAGAAAATACTAAATGGTTTTGGTACTACTCTTCGAGATATTGTTAGTCAGCACAAAGCATTTACTGCAAAAGGACGTTTTGATACATTTCTTAAACATTATCATCTTGCTGGGACAGAAAAAATAAAGGATTTGCAAGAAGATGCAAGAGAGACCTTTTTATATGGTTCAGCATTGATGGAATTTCTAGGTATTTTATCATTTTATAATAATTATAAATT
>JAKSBV010000138.1 GCA_022360955.1 Bacillota bacterium | reverse complement strand
GATCGATGATGTTGAAACTCATATTAATGATGATACGATAGAGGTCATATTATATAAATATAAATAACAGGATTTAAACCTCAGTTTGCTGCAATAAAGGAGCTAAAACACCACTACTTATATATTTGGGCGCTAAATCCTATATGGGTTTTATTCAGGTTGTTTTACACTGTAAAATCCAGCAATATCTAAAGGGTATCGATACCCTTTAGATATTGCTGTTATTAAAGTTGGTTATCTTTACTTTGGCAAAAAGGTTTTTGCCATTCCCCTTGTTCTATTTTTCTCCGTTAAATGTTACTGTACATATTCAATAACCGTCAAAATCCGACTTCCATTACTGGTCAAAAAGGCTGACTTGTTTATATTGAGGCACTTGTTTTTGCGTAAAAGCCTTCTCTTTTATAAGCTGCGCTTCCGGTATATCGGCAATAAAAAGGGATGGAACACGGGACGTCAGAAGTATAAGCTCATCCTGCGCCCTTGTCATTCCGACATAAAAAAGTCGTCTCTCCTCGTCAAGATCAATGTCGGATTTATTTCTCGTTAAAGGAATCATCCCATCGTTTACGCCGCAAATGAACACTACGGGAAATTCAAGGCCTTTTGCCCCATGCATGGTCATTAGCGAAAGCGCGTCGGAAGAATAAACCTTGTTTCCGCTGCGGACAACATCACTTTCACGGCCCAATACAAGATTTTGAATAAACACAGACATTTGGTCATACATAACAGACGTATTTAAAAGCAGTTCCATACACTTTATGCCTGACAGATTGTTGTCATTCATCCAGGACTCTATCATCCTCCACGGCTTTTCTTTATGAAGGACCGTTTCATATTTCCTCAGCATTTCTATGAAATTGGAAGCTTTGTCCTGCCGCTGCGGCGTCAAACGGGTGCTTTCCAGTATCCTTAGGAGGGATGATAGGCTTTTCCCCTCTGCAGCGTAGCTTTCCAAAATTTTTAGATTTAGGTCTGCCGCATACAGGCTTTCTGCTTTAAGGCAAAACAATAATGCGGCCATATCACCGGGGTTGAGCAAAAACCTGAAAAACGCAATCGCTTTCCGAACCAACTGATCGGAAAGGAACTCGTCACGCCCGGCGACAACATACTGGATACCCTCTTTCAACAGGCATTGCTCCAGCATTTCCGCCTGGCGATTGGTACGGTATAAAACAGCTATATCGGAGAATCCTATTGGATGTTTTGCCGCAGGCCTTTTTCCCTTGGACACTGACAATGTCTGTGTATCAAGCATATCAATGCCGCCAACCATACGGTTTATTTCTTTTGCGACAAAAAGTGCCTCCGAAAATTCATCTTTGGCTTCTATGAGCCGTACCTTTACCCCGCTGTTCCTTTTTGCATCGAGACGACAGGCACGCCCCCCTGCGGCTTTTTTTGAAATCAACGATTTGGCGCAGCGAATGATCTCTGGGGTTGAACGGTAATTCCGGGTTAAGCGGACATCCAATCCACCGGAGAAATGCCCTTTAAACCGTTCAAAATAGCGAAAATCCGAACCCCTGAAACCATAGATTGCCTGGTCAGGGTCACCTATAATAAAAATATTCTCGCTTTTCCTGCCCCATTCTTTGAGTAAACGGTATTGAATCTCGTTAATATCCTGAAACTCATCCACCAGCAGGTATGAAAAAGCATTTTCCAGAGGCTTGTCCAATATATCCCCTGCCTTTCTGCCTTCAAAAGGGTGAAGCACCTCGAGGAGAATATCGTCATAATCCATCACACCATAACGTTTAAGCTGTGAACAGTACGAATCATATACAGCAGCCGGCATACCGGATTTTTCCTCGTCCTCTATTGGAGCTGCACCGTTTTTAATCAGGGATATCCTTCTCAGCGCATCCCGGGGAGACATCTTCAAATTCCTTTCCTTGACTATTTCTTCAATCATTGAAACGGCATTGTATTCGTCAATAATAGCGATCTTATCTTTTCCCCTCCATTTGGACAAAATTTGAAGGCAGATGGAGTGGAATGTGCCTATCGTCATTGCACCTGCCTTACGCTTGTTCCCAAAATGCTTTTCCAGACGGACGCGCATCTCATGAGCCGCCTTATTGGTAAACGTAACGGCAGTAATCTGTGCAGGATGTATGCCCCGTTTTTCCACAAGATAGGCAATACGGGATACCAGCGTTTTTGTTTTTCCGGTTCCCGGGCCTGCAATTACCGTAATCGCCGGACTGGAAGAGGAAACAGCTTCCCACTGCTCCTGATTCAAACCGTAAGGAAGGTCTGAGGCAGCCGTCTGAATGGTATCTTTGCTGTCCCTTGGCGTGCAAGTGTCTGCTGAAGGCGGTGCCGGAAGGGATTTATGGACCGAATCCTTTTTCTCCTTAGTCTTTTTGGATGCAGGTTTACTTTTACCGTTTAAAAAGCATAGCTGGCCGGAAAACGCACTTATTTCCTCTTTGTCCATTATTTTAACGCTGCCATATTCTCCGTCGAACCCGGGGCTTATGTCCAGCTTGCCGCATCTCAATCTGCGGATGCCTTCAGCGATACACGGATCTGCCGCCAGTTCAATATCTTTCAGTGCCGCCTCCCGGAGTATAAACAGCTCCGAACCGAGGTTCCGTATCAGGGCCTCACATTTTTTCTTTACCTTCATGCTGCCGGTCGTGAAGCCCATGGAGGCCGCTATCACCTCGTTAAGCGGGACAAGGCTTTCAAAAGGCTTTGCCGTTGGAGGGATAAACCCTTCTTCCCTATCTGCAAGGACCTCCACCCGGTGAAGCACCCCCACCGTAATCCTGCCGCCGCATACCGGACATATGCCCGCCCCGGCTTTTGTATCCGAAGGCTTCCAGCATACTTTGCACGCCCTATGCCCGTCATAGTGGTACTTGCCCTTCTCCGGAAAAAATTCTATGGTACCTTGAAGCTCCTTTGTGTTACGATTTTTTAAGGCATTCAATATGCCCGTATAAGAACGATCGGTATTAAAGATATTGGCTTCTCTTCCCAGGTTTGCCGGGGAATGCGCATCCGAGTTGGAAACCAGCGAGAAGTTGTCCAACGCGGAAAGACGCCAGTTCATGGGTGGATCTGAGGAAAGGCCCGTTTCAAGGGCATAGATATATTGCGTAAGTTCCTCAAAGCACTCCGTAATGTCGTCAAAGCCGGAATAGGCTCCATACAGGGAAAAATGCGGGGTCCATATGTGAGCCGGTATAAAGATGGCCTCAGGACACATATCAAGTACGATTTCAAGCAGATCCTTACTATCAAGGCCCAATATCGGTCTGCCGTCGGAATGCAAGTTGCCTATGGCCTCCAGCCGATGTGATATTGATTCGGCCTGCTCAAGGCCGGGCAGAAGGATCAGGCTGTGAACCTTTCTGACCCTTCCGTTCTTTTTGTATATGGAGCTGATCTCACCGGAAACAATAAAATGAGGCTTAGACTCTGCACCTGTGAGGTCATCCTCTTTACGAAAATCATCCTTAAGGGTATAAAGGCCCTCGCCCGACGGTACCAGCTTCTCTTTTAATTCCTCACGCCAGACCGCATGGGTGAAGTCACCCGTCCCGATAACGTCAATGCCTTTACGCCGTGCCCAATATTCAAGCACTTCCGGTACACAATCCCTGCTTGTTGCTCTTGAATATTTTGAATGTATATGGAAATCGGCTATAAACATGTCTAACACCTGCTTTCTATATTTTGGGCAATATCACTAGCTCGGAATCTTTAACAAGTCTTTAAATACGCCAAAAGGAAAGTAACGACCGCCATTCATTTCGAATGCAATTCTTTCATCATTGGGATAAGTAAAGTATGCAAAATATGAACCATGGGCAGATGAATATTCCATACTATCAAAGGTAAGATTCAGACTTTGATGATGAGCGTCCACATAGGCTTTTGCACTTACTGCTCCAATTGTTTTAGGAATCATGCCGGTTGCCCACAACACTATTAGAAATATCATCAAAGCAACAATGCTTATTTTTTTAATTTTTGCAGAACACATCATTTACCAAACCTCCTATTTTACGTAGTCAAATCTTCTGATGTGGTCGTTTGCAATTGCAAATACCACGCCAATCACTATCAATAATTTCTTTTTCACTTTGTTTTCCTTAATCTCCTTTATAATCCGTATGCAGCAGATCAAACAGGGGACGGTTCTTTGTTCTAGAACAAAGAACCGTCCCCTGTTTGATTTTTAGTCAGTTATTAATGGTGCCCATGATGTCTGGGCAGGTGGTGTATGATCCATAATGTATTCTCTACGATCTCTACACCACTGGATTGCTTCCCTGTATTGTTCGTCATCAATCAGGTTCACCAGTTCATTTTGGTCTTTGTCTAAGTCATAGAATTCTTCAATGGGCTTGCCTGGTTCCTCATATCCTAAGTATCTTATATACTTCCACTTTTCATTCTGTATCATCTGCCAATTCCCTTTGCGTACGGAGTTCGAATGCTTGTCTTCACTAAAGGCACATTCTGAGAATGTAAAATCTCTTACTTTTTCAACCTCTCCTCGTACGATGGGCATAAGTGAACGACTGGGAACAATATCGTTAAATGCCGGCCAATCCTTGCTCAATGCTTCCTGTGGATCAATGCCTGCCACATCTAGTATAGTCGCTGCAATATCAGTTATCTCCACCGGTGAATGATTGAGCCTCTTATGTAAGAACTCCGGATGTCGAATAGCTGTGGGTACAGTAATAGCTTGTCTCCATGGCACCCCTTTTTGGATACGATAATGATCTCCTAGCATATCCCCGTGGTCACAGGTAAATAGGATAACCGTATCACCCAGAATTCCTTCCTGCTCCAGTGCATCGAAAACTCTTCCGATCTGTTCATCCACCAGCTTCACCATTGCCTTAGCTGCCCGTCTTTGACGATAGAGGCGTTTTTTATCTTCCTCACTTAAAGTGACTCCTTCTTCTAGCATAAAATCATCCACTTCTTCATATTCCACCATATCCAGATACCTTTGAGGCGGATCATAGGGCTTATGTGGACTGCAAAAAGAACTAAAAATATAAAAAGGTTGATTTATCGGCCTTTCCTTGATTCTCTCAATAACTCTATCGGCTGTTACAATATCAATATAGTCTTCTTCGGCAAATGGCCATGGACTGGCATTGTCTGTATTCTTATCCGGATAGTCGCTGTTAGGGCCTGCCGACTCCACAAAGTCTCTGAATTCTTCCAACAGCCCTTTATTATCCATATACTCACAGTAGTCACAATAATTTTGAACTGCCAGCTGCTTGCCGGAGGTTTCCCATACATAGTCATATCCATATTTCTTGATGTCATCCTTAATACCCACCAGATTGACACCATTGCCTCTCGGTGTGCTCCATTTCCAGGTCTGAAGGAAATGGAATTTTCCGATGCCGCTTGTATGATAACCGGCTTTTTGTAGTGCCTGCATATAGGTAGGATACTGCAGACTCAAATCCCCGGACATGGCAAGCATTCCAATCTGATGAGGATATTTCCCGGTAATCAGCGCTGTTCTTGCCGGAGTACATACCGGGTCTACTGTCTGACAGCAGGTAAAGCCTACGCTGTCAGCGATCCTGTCTATGTTTGGTGTCTCTACTACGCTGCTTCCGCTGTAGCTGGCATAATCCAGACGCTGCTGATCTGTCATGAATAAAATGATATTTTTTTTACTGTTCATAGTTTTAGTCCCCCTTGTTCCCCATTTACGATACTATCACATTTGATAGTAATTTATTCAACTTTCGCACATTGAAAATATGCTGTGAACCTTGAAGAATCAATAGTTTCGGGCAATAAAAAGTACAAGAATCATCACTTTTATGATATATTGATACCCAACTTTAAAATTGAATTTATATTTAGGCTTAAAGTTGGTTATCTTTAATAGAAGTGACCAAACCCTAAAATAAAACATAACGGTACATCATGTTGGCGGTTGAAAACCGCAGCAACACTGATTGGCGCACCGTTGGCGCATGGTTTTATTACTGCTGTGATGAACTTCAAGATATACAATTTATTGAAGCCATTCAGCTAATAATCGATGTTCTAAATTGTCCTGCGAAAGTTGAGTTGTTTATATATTATAGTTATAGTATATGACTACTCATAAAAAATGTCAATTTCTATATTCAAAATCAAACAAGGGGCGGTTCTTTGTCCTAGAACAAAGAACCGTCCCCTGTTTGATTCCTCGACATATTTCTGCATTTTTCGCATAAATATACTGATATAATCTTAAATGGAAAACAAATGCTGCAAGGAGGTCTATATGGAAAAAAAAATTGAGGCAATATTAGAAAAAATCGAGTACAATGTAAAACAATTTTTGCGAGGAGAGCTTGGTCCGCAAAAGAATATGATTGCAAGGATCTTGCAAATAGTCGGGTTCTCTATGATCATTTTAGGTATATTGGGTGGCATGGTCATTGGCAATACTTTATCAATACCGGTCGCCTCCTCTTATGAAGATCCACATCCATTACGCTGGGTTTTCGGTTTTGTGGTAATGTTTTTCTCTTTCTTGGAAGGTTTGGTTTTTATTGCATTTGGAGAAATAATTAAATTATTACATTTTTCGCTTAGGGGAGAGAGAAGTAGAAGCCGTCATTCAGAATTCTTAGATAGAAGCAGAGTACGGTGACCAATTAAAAATTTCTAGATTATAAAACCAAACAGGGGAGGGTTCTTTGTTCGAACGAAGAACCCTCCCCTGTTTGATCCATTAATGTTTCAATTAATCTCTATCCATTTGGTTAAGCTTTTCTCTGAATTCGTCAGCAGTTTCACTGCTATCGAATTTATCCTGCACTTCTTTCATAGATTCTTTCACACTTTCAGGTACATTGTCACTGTTAAAAAATTCATCTACGCCGCTCTCTGCTTCTTCTTTCACTGCTTTTTTGATGACTTCTATTTCTTCCGCTAACTTTGTAATTTCTTCTCTAGTAGTACTAGCGTCTGCAGCTTGTTGAAAATAGTTGTATTGCTCTTCATCTATTTTGCCCAGATACTTAAGCATTGCCGATTCCCGCTTGATATTTCTTCTAATCGTTTCAACATAATTTTCTTCAGTTAATTTTTGCTTTTTTTCATAATACTCATCAAAGGATAATGTACCGCCATTCGCTTGAACTTCTTCAAATACCTTTTTAAACTGCGTTATTACTAACATTTTAATATGTTCCGGGCTGCTGGCTACTTCTGCACTAACTTCTTTATCAAATTCCAATCTTGTTCTTACATAATCAACCGTAAGACTAAGGGCATTGGTTAAAGTAGCTGTATCCAATTGGTCTGTTAAGTCTTTAATTTCTACCAGCTCTTCTCTGTTACCCGAGGTATCGTCAAAGTTCTCAAAAGTTTCTAATTCAACAACACCATTTTCTGCAGATAATGTAGCTTTCACTTTAAAATTTCTACCTTTTAATTTAGCTTCTTCCGGGATTTCTTCGTCACAGTTATGAGAAGATGTATGCGTTGCAAAAGCTTCATCATATACAAGATGTTTTATCGTTTTATTAGGTCGTTTTACTGTTTCTCTTCTTTCTCCGGTATTTGTCGTCGAAGCATTCACCATTGTTACATTTGACATTAAAATAGCCACTGCTAAACCTAACATTATACAGCTTGATAATACTTTACTCTTTTTAACTTTCATCCTAAATCGCTCCTAACATTATTTTGTAAAATTTGTCGTTCATTTTGATTGACGACTTCTTTATCTTAAACCTTTCGAAAGCAATAGTCAACCATTTTAGGTATATCTTAGTACTATTTTACTATAAATGTAAATTCTACTTATGATGTATTTTCATGGGTCCAATCATGAGTGAACAGGCTGTTTCACTTGCTTTATAACAATACCTGTTCTATTTTGATAAATAGGGACGGTATAGGACCTACAGACAAAAAAACTGCAGGCAAATAGCAAAAGCTATTTTCACCTGCCGTCTTATACATGTATTATCAATGGAATGAAATATCGTGCCAAAGGTTGTTAGGAATGGACATAGCGAACGGAAATACATTTATACGTAGCACGACTGTTCTTGTTGCCTATTAATCCTAAGATCATTTTTCTTAATATTGCTGTTTATATTCTTTGAGTAAAATTACTGCTCCCAATACAATAAACATCACACCTGCTATATTGGGTATAATCCCTCCGGTCTTATATAAGGCCTGCCCATAGTTGCCAAATCTACTGGATTCTTGTGATATAGACAGCATCATTGGTGCTGCATATTGATGCGTTATCCAATATAAAAATAGACCCGACAGCATAAATGTTATGCCTATGACAATTCTTTTCATTTACCTCACCTCACCATTTACATTATGTATATAGATACCCAACTTTAAAATTGAATTTATATGTACACAAAAAACGCAGAATCATCGTTGTTTGTGTACATAGTATTTTTAGGTTTAAAGTTGTTTATCTTTATAAGTACTCACCTTCAACAAACCCTATTGTGAATATGAGAACATCTTGTCCTTACTTTTTAATGCGAAAATATAACCACGTCCAATCTTTCTGCCAATAGACTGAGATTAAGAAGTGTATAACCGCATCAAAGCCGTTAATCATTTTATCAAAATGTATAATTTTTTATAAACTCATCAACATCAACCGTTCGTATTTCTCTTCTTTTGTCTTCAGACTGAGCTTGATAAATAAAAGTGTTATTGTTTAGCCAACTTGAATATATTCTCATTTCATCGGAACCATCTAAAACAACATATTCAGTAGCATTTTCAATATCAAATAACACAAGCGGCAAAGGTGTTTGCTGCCATGAAAATAATAAATATTTACCATCCAGCGATATATGACAAGCAGACAGACCCGATTGCATATGTGATGTTTGTCTTTCTATGCTTTTTACTGTTTCAATGACCTTTCCTGTAAAGTCTGTATAAAACAAGTTTATCTTGTCATCTTCATGTACAACTATCATAATTTTATTGTCACCAATGACAAGCATCTCCCTATAATCTTCCAGATGAGTGCCAATAATGTCTTCCACATTCAGTAGCCTTGCTTGGCCATTATTGGTGTCAATTAGTCCCCAATGTTTGTTATAGATATCCTCACTATCTTTTTTTCTAAGCTGAAACAGTAGTACCCCTTTATGATAATTAAAATAATAACTTGGCGTATATTCTGAAAAGATATCTATTCCCTTTAACACATCCTTTTTTTCTCCTGTATTCATATCTACCGATAATAAAGATTGTG
>JAKSBV010000020.1 GCA_022360955.1 Bacillota bacterium | reverse complement strand
GCGGCTATTTTGGATTCGGATCAGCCTTGGAAAGTCCGGTATAGATGTGATAAATATCTGTTGGCGCCTTGGGAGACCTATGAATGTGTCGGAGATGTTCCGAATGTAGCATTTCCGTGCGCCGCGCTCACCGATGCCGATACGGGCAGGATCACTATTTATTACGGCGCAGCCGATACCGTTGTTTGCATGGCGCATACCTATGCGGACGAGTTAATTGAGTATATCAAAAAGAATTCTTCCATATAGAAAGATAATTCAGTTTCAGGCCTTGCATCATTCCCGGGAATGATGCAAGGCCTGAACCCTTTTGTGTTCTTCGAGGCCGAAAATACAAAAAAAAAGACTTTTTTGATAAATATTTTAAAGGCATTAGGGCTTAAAATGTAATTATCACAGCAAATAAATGTTGTTAGCTTCATCAAGCCGTGTTGTTTGTGTAAATAGTCTTTTAAGGTTTAAAGTTGGTTATCTTTAGCGAGTTTTGCTGCGGCCCGGCGCAAGCTTAGAGGGTCTTAGCCTTGGAATATCCGTTAGTGGAATAATGTTCTTCTGTTTAAATTGATGTACTTGTTGTACACGTTAACCGTATTATATTCATGAAAAATATAGTATAATATCAATTGATTATATTAACAATTAACAGGCTCTCCCTCCAAACCGAGGGAGAAGCACAATATGTTGGTAATGGAGGGAGACTTATGGCAATCTTGGTAACAGGCGGTGCCGGTTATATTGGCAGTCACACTTGTGCGGAACTGCTGCAAGCGGGATATGAGATTATTGTAGTGGACAATTTGAGCAATAGTAAAGAAACATCGTTAGAGAGAGTGAAGGAAATTACCGGTAAGCCTTTTGGTTTTTATAAGGCAGATCTGCTGGACCGCAAGGCATTGGAAGACATTTTCGCACAGGAGGATATAGACGCGGTGATTCACTTTGCAGGGTTAAAAGCTGTTGGGGAATCGGTGTCAATTCCGTTACGCTATTATCATAACAATATCACCGGCACGTTGAATTTGTGTGAAGTAATGCAAAAATACAATGTGAGAAACCTGGTCTTTAGTTCATCGGCTACGGTTTACGGAGATCCTCATAAGGTACCTATTACGGAAGACTTTCCTCTTTCGGTTACGAATCCTTATGGACGTACTAAATTGATGATTGAAGAGATTTTGCGTGATCTGTATGTTTCCGACGCAGCCTGGAATGTCGCAATTCTGCGCTATTTTAACCCGATAGGGGCACATATAACCGGTCGAATCGGTGAAGATCCTAACGGCATTCCCAATAACCTTGTGCCTTATATTGCCCAAGTAGCAGTAGGCAAACTTAAGGAACTTCATGTTTTCGGCAACGATTATCCAACCCCGGACGGTACGGGGATCAGAGATTATATCCATGTAGTGGACCTGGCACTGGGCCACTTGAAAGCACTGGAAAAGCTTAAGACTGATCCCGGTGTAGTAACATACAACCTCGGTACGGGTCAAGGTTACAGTGTGCTGGAAATGGCAGATGCTTTCTCAAAAGCATCGGGCAAAGCAATCCCCTATAAGATTACGGACAGAAGACCGGGAGATATTGCTGCGTGTTATGCCGATTCGTCCAAGGCAAGAGATGAGCTGGGATGGTCGGCCCACAAAGGTCTCGACGAGATGTGTGCCGATTCATGGCGCTGGCAGTCCGATAATCCCAACGGATATTCGGAATAATTTAACCTATTGTGCCGGTTAAATAGTTTGAAAAGAACATTGTGGAAAGGAGAAAAATGTAATGCAAAAACCTGCGCTTGTTGTAATGGCAGCCGGTATGGGCAGCCGGTATGGCGGATTAAAGCAAATTGATCCTATAGGCCCTAGCGGCGAAAAAATTATCGATTATTCAATTTATGATGCATTAAAGGCCGGATTCGGCAAAGTTGTTTTTATTATCAAAGAAGATATTGAGCAGGTATTTAGAGAAAATATCGGCAGGCGTGTAGAAAAATTGGTGGATACGGAGTATGTTTTTCAAAAAATTGACGATGTGCCCGCCGGCATTCAAGTGCCTGCGGAAAGGGTAAAACCGTGGGGGACAGCCCATGCTGTTCTGAGCTGCCGCCATGTAGTCCATACACCTTTTGCCGTTATCAATGCCGATGATTTTTACGGAAGCACCTCTTTCCGGATATTGCACGATTATCTGGCGAGTGCTGAAGACCGCGACGCTTTGTGCCGGTACGGTATGGTGGGGTTTACCCTGGAAAATACGCTGACGGAACACGGACATGTGGCCCGGGGGATTTGTACGGTGGATGCGGAGGGCTGCCTGGAAGAAATCCATGAACGCACCAGAATTCAAAAATTCGGTACTGTTACAAAATATACGGAGGATGATGAAAACTGGATAGTTATACCTGCCGGCAGCATCGTTTCCATGAATATTTGGGGGTTTACCCCCGATTTTTTCAAAGAAATCGAAGACGGATTTCCGAAATTTTTTCAAGCCCACAAAGCCAATATGCTAAAAGCTGAGTATTTTCTTCCGGCGGTAGTAGATCGTTTGATATCGGAGGGCAGGGCGAAGGTCAAAGTCTTGCAATCCAAAGAAAGATGGTATGGGGTTACATACCGGGAAGACAAGCCCAGAGTCGAGCAAGCCATTACTCGTCTAATCGAACAGGGCGTTTATCCTGAAAACTTATGGGAGGATTTTAGATGAACCAGGATTTCAATTTTAAAGATATCGTTCGACATTTTACTTTTGAAGGTGCATTCATTGAAGCCAATCCATACGGATGCGGACACATTAACGATACATTTGCAGCTTATTTTAAAAAGGCAGACGGAAACACACACCGCTATATCATGCAGAGAATTAACCATAATGTTTTTAAATCTCCGGAAAATTTAATGGAAAATATCGAATCGGTCACGAGGCATTTACGCAAGAAAATCATTGCAGCCGGCGGTAATGAGCAAAGAGAAACCTTGAATCTCATTTCGACCGTTGACGGAAAAAGCTTTTATAAGAGTCCTGAGGGACATTACTGGCGTGCGTATATTTTCATCGAGAATGCTACAACCTATCAGGTTGTTGAGAATGCAGACCATTTTTACAATGCCGGAAAAGCCTTCGGAACCTTTCAAAAGCTGCTGAGCGACTTCCCCGCCGGACAGCTTCATGAGACCATACCTAACTTTCATCATACTTCAAAACGGTTTGAGGCCTTTGCAGAAGCAGTGGACAAGGATAGGATGAACCGTGCAAAAGATGTGCGGGCAGAAATTGCATTTGCAGAAAAAAGGGCTGCCGATACATCTGTTCTCGTTGATCTTCTTGAACAAGGCAAATTGCCCTTGCGGGTCACGCATAATGATACAAAGTTCAATAATATTATGATTGATGATATAACAGGTGAAGGTGTTTGTGTCATTGATCTGGATACGGTCATGCCCGGATTATCCTTATACGATTTCGGCGATTCTATTCGCTTTGGAGCCAACCCTGCTGCAGAGGATGAAAAGGATCTGTCAAAGGTGTGGATGGAACTTGGATTATATGAGCAATTTACCCGAGGTTTTTTGGAATCGGCAGGCAAATTCCTGACACCCGTTGAATTGGCATATCTGCCTTTTTCGGCTAAGCTCATGACTTTTGAATGCGGTATAAGATTTTTGACCGATTATTTAAACGGGGATGTATATTTTAAAGTCCACAGGGAAGGTCATAATCTTGATAGAACGCGTACACAGTTCAAGCTGGTAGCCGATATGGAAGAGAAATTTGAACAAATGAAGATGATTGTTGAACGATATACCTCATTACAGTAATCGCGCTTTATGTTTTTGAGCCATATGTATCACTGAGGGAGAGAATTCTACAGAGGCGAGAGGAGCAGCAAATAATGCAGAAACGTTTATATAAGGATACCGTTAGAGCATGCTATATTGCAAATTTTTTTCAAGCTATCGGTATGGTTATTCCTATTGTTTTTGCTCCGTTAAAACAATTATACGGATTAACCTATATGCAGCTTGGAAGCCTGATATTCGTCAATTTTGTTACACAGGTTATTTCTGATATTGCCTTCAGTAAACCTGTAGATAAATACGGTTTTCGGCCCTTTATCATTTTATCGTCATTTTTATCTGCGGGCGGCCTTTGTCTGTTTGCATTGACGCCTTTGATATTTAAAGGCAACGAATATGCCGGTTTTTTAATAGCTATTATTCTTTTTGCGAGTGCCAGCGGATTGATGGAATTGCTGTTAAGCCCTATTATTGATGCCGTTCCCATAGAGGAAAAAGATAAAGCAAAAGCAATGTCGTCGCTACATTCTTTATTTGCATGGGGACAGATTTTTGTAATCACGATCAGCACTTTGTTCATTTATATAGCGGGCATCCGATACTGGTATGGAATTGTATTGTTCTGGTCTTTTGCCCCGCTTTTGAATATTTTTACTTTTTCAAAAGCACCGCTTCGACAAAAGCTCCATGAATCGCAGGTCATGAAAATAAAAGAGCTGCTGTTTAACAGTACGTTTATCATGCTGGTTATCGCAATTATATCCGGTGGGGCGTCTGAGGTTACAATGTCCCAATGGTCATCTGTCTTTTTTGAAAGAGCGGTGCAATTGCCCAAGATAGTCGGAGACTTATTTGGCATGTGTACATTTGCATTTATGCTGGGGTTGGGAAGGTCCCTTTACGGTATTTTCGGTCACAAAATTGAAATCGGTAAAATAATGATTATCAGTTCGGCAGCAGCTATTGCCGGGTATGTTATGGTGGCTGTGTCCTCAAACAGTATTACAGCGCTGGTAGGATGCGGTATGACAGGCTTGTGTGTAAGTCTTTTGTGGCCCGGTACAATTGTGCTGGCTTCAAAAAAGCTTCCGTTTGCAGGAGCATCAATGTTTGCTTTGCTTTCTGCCGCAGGTGACATAGGCGCGTCAATCGGTTCGTCTGTTACGGGTTTTATAGCTGACTTTTCCGAAAGAATTTTTTTGCAGACGACAATACAAAGCCTTGGATTGAATGCCGAACAGTTTGGCCTTAAGATGGCGCTTCTGACAGCAAGTATATTTCCAATAGGCAGTCTGATTATAAATCTCAAACTGCAAAAAAAGAAACGTGAGCAAGAAGCGATGCTTGCTACGAGAAAGACATTATAGAATATGGGGGAGAATCCCCCTATATTTTTACCTTTACCGATGAGGCGTACTCCGACGGACTCATACCGGTTATCTTTTTAAACTGTCTTGAAAAGTAATGAATCGAATCGTAGCCCAATTTTTTTGAGATTTCTGTAAAATTATAGTGTTCTTCCCGAATCATTTTTTTGGCTTCTTCAACTTTGATGTTCCTGAAGAACTCCATGACACTCATACCGGTTTTGTCTTTGAATAACACTTTAAGATTTGTTCTGCTTAAATTTGAGAATTGGCGCACATCTTCAAATCTAATATTTTCATGCAGCTTGTCTCTTAAATAAGCAATGATTTTTTTTACCATATCTTCGTCCGAACGCTCTTTTACGGCAGAAGATATCCTGTTTTTGGATTGGATACTGGTGCCTTTTCGAAATAGGGAAATTAAAAGCAGCTCAAGGTTAATCTTGATAAGCTGTTCGCACCCAAAGGGCTGGATTGGATTTCTCTCCAATCTTGTTAACAGGGGGTCATTAAAAGGAGAAGAAAAGGCCTTTTTCGCTTCCCGTATAATGTGTGCCAGTAGATTCTTCTCGTAATCGCCGATGGAGAGGAGTTTATTTTCAAAAAATGTCATTGCTTCCGATCTGCACTCAAAGGCGACCACAATCAGATTAGGTGCAACCTTTCCGTTAGCCCATACATTGTGGAATTCGTTGGGTTTATGAAAAATAATTTCGCCTTGTGTCAATTTGTAGCCCTGTGCGTCCGCCATCACTTCGATTTCACCCTTATCCACATATAAAAATTCCCAAAAATCGTGCTGTTCTCCTTCAAACACATAGTTTTTGGCGTATTCAAAGTAGTGGACGGTGACAATTTTTCGAATGACAATCTCTTCCGATAATGTGGTCTTAATATACTTCATATAGCCTTCCTTTCCGCGTACGGAGCTACGTTCTTACACTTTTCGATACGGTTTGAACATCGGAAAATATCATTGTTCAACCCATCACTTCCCGCAGATTTAAAACGTATGTCTGTTAAAAATGCTGACCTGATAGGAAAATTGATCCGAGCGATAATGGCTTATTTCATGAAAGAGGGCCAGGCCGGTATGGGTAATGCTGTTCCCGGAAACCCTGAGCAAAGGAAAGGTCTTGGTGACTTCCAAGAGCTTTTCATGCTCTTTATGATTGGCCGGAATCGCCTCAATGTTCACATTTATTTTTTCAATCTTATGCTGGTATTGCTCCAATAATATCTTATACAGGGAACCTGTTAAGTCAAACCTTTCAATCTCGGGGCAATAATCCTGCGGGATAAAAACCTCTTCAACGGCTACCGGTATGTCTCCCGCTTTTCTAAGCCTTTTGATGCGATATAGATTGGTATCATCGGCAACGCTAAGCAATTGTGAAATTTGAGGTACTGTGGTCTGCTTTTCAAATATGAGCAGTTTCGTGACGGCTTCAAGCCCTTTATTTTTAGCCATGTCGGAAAAACTCATAATATTTTTTTGTTCGATTTTTGATTTTGTGATATAAGTCCCTTTGCCTTTCAGCCTGTATACCATTCCCTCATTGACAAGTTCATTAATGGCCTGCCTGACAGTCATTCGACTCACTTTGGCAAGCTCACTTAGCTCACGCTCCGACGGTATAGGCACATCCTTTTTCCAATTTCCCGAAGTAATCTGTTCCAGGATATAATGCTTTATCTGATAGTATGCCGGAACAGGACTCTGTTTATCTATAAACATATCAATCACCCTATATATATTATTATTCACAATATCAGCCGACCGCTTCCGCCTTCCCCACCCACCACCCACGACCAACTATCCACTTTCTTAATTATACCATTATTTTTAACATAATGTTAAAAATCCTTTCATATCTCTTGAAATTTTTTTAGAAGAGTAGTACAATAGAGGTATAGACCACTATATGTATAGGAGTGAAAAGTATGAAGAAAATGATATGCAAGAATTATGATGCATTAAGCTATTTAGCAGCAAATATCATAGCGGAGCAGATTAAAAATAAACCGGATACGGTCTTGGGATTGGCAACGGGCAGTACGCCTATGGGCACGTACAAAGAACTGGTGAGGAGAAATAAAAAAGGGGCCGTGGATTTCTCAGGGGTAACGACGTTTAATTTGGACGAATACTATAAAATATCCGGCGATAACCCTCAGAGCTACCATTATTTTATGTATCGGAATCTTTTCGATCACATCAATATTAATCGAAACAATATTCATATCCCCGACGGCAATACAGCATCGGTGGAACAGGAATGCGAGCGATATGACAGGCTTATTCGGGACGCGGGAGGAATTGATTTACAGGTATTGGGCATTGGGTCAAACGGACATATAGGATTCAACGAACCGGCCTCCGAATTGATTACCAAAACCCATTTGACAGCATTAACGGAAAATACCATTCAGGATAATGCCAGGTTTTTTAATCATGCCGACGAAGTGCCCGTTCATGCCATTACGATGGGTTTAGGAACAATACTGAAAGCGAAGCGAATCATCCTTTTGATCAGCGGTAAAAACAAAGCAGAAATATTTAAAAAAGCGTTTGAAGGGAAGATTACGACGAATCTCCCTGCATCATTGCTGCAGCTGCACCCGGATACGACGGTTATTGTAGATGAAGAAGCGGCCTTCAAACTAGTATCCTAGCTGTATTTTCCTTTCTTTATGCCGATAATATTGAAGCTGCGATTATATTTATTTGCTTTTGTAGATACATCGAAGTTGTTTAGGATAAGCGCGTCAAAAATCTTGTCCGTTTGAAAATCGGTGTTGCTGTCTACGGTAATGACAATGGATTCTCCCTCTTTCATTTCCGATACGATATCTCTCAATTGCTTTACCTCATTGTGCGGAATTTGACTTAGGTTGTAATTGATATAACGGTCCGACATTTTTTAATCTCCTTTTGATGATATATTGTGTACGAAAAAGAATATATATATCATATTTTTTGTTCCAATAGCTGTTTTTAAACCTATTTTTTTATATAGGGAAGGTTTTTAAAACCTGTTATTTATGATAACATATAAGATGAGATATTATATCGGACAAGCAAAAATTGAGATAAATTTCGTTTTGAAAGGATGAACCCAATGTCACAGCTACTGGAAGGACTGAATGAGAAACAAAAGGAAGCGGTTTTATGTACGGAAGGTCCCTTATTGATTTTGGCAGGTGCAGGCAGCGGAAAAACCAGGGTGTTAACCTATAGAATCGCTTATTTGCTGCATGAGAAAGGTGTGTCTCCATGGCAGATACTGGCCATCACCTTTACCAATAAAGCTGCGAAGGAAATGAAAGAGCGTTTGGAGAAACTTGTGGAGGAAAAGGCAAACGACATGTGGGTGAGTACGTTTCACTCTGCCTGTGTACGAATGCTGAGAAGAGATATTGAAAAGATAGGCTATGATAGGAGCTTTGTAATTTTTGACTATGCGGACCAGCAGACGGTGGTCAAGGACTGCTTGAAGGAATTAAGCATCAATGACAAAAATTTTCCGCCTAAAACCGTTTTAGCGGAAATCAGCAGAGCCAAAAATGAGCTGATCGAAGAGCGGACGTTTGCCAACATGTATGAAGGTGATTTTCGTATGAGTAAAATTGCAGCGCTCTATACGTTATACCAGAAAAAGCTCCGTCAAAACAACGCGTTGGATTTTGATGATATTATTATGCTTACGATTAAGGTCTTTAATGAAAACCCGGATGTTTTGGAATATTATCAGAGGAAATTCAAATATGTGCTGGTAGACGAATACCAGGACACCAATACCTCTCAATACGTATTGGTAAGCCTTCTGGCACAGAAACATCGCAATTTATGTGTTGTAGGGGATGACGATCAAAGCATATACAGATTTAGAGGCGCAAACATTCGGAATATACTGGATTTTGAAAATGAATTCAAAGACGCGGTCTGTATCAAACTGGAGCAGAATTATCGCTCTACACAGCACATATTGGACGCAGCCAACCATGTTATCGAAAATAATACGGGGCGTAAGGGGAAAAATCTCTGGACACAGAATCAACCGGGCAGTAAGCTTCAAGTGCTCAGTGCCGAAAATCAGCACGAAGAAGGGGTAGGGATCGCCCAGGAGATTGAGCGATTAAAAAATGAAGAAAATAGAAAATATTCGGATTTTGCCATTCTATATAGAATGAATGCTCAATCCCGTGTGATAGAAGATATGCTGCTAAAAGCCGCCATTCCCTACAGGGTTTTGGGAGGATTGAGATTCTACGACAGGAAAGAAATCAAAGATATTGTTTCGTACTTAAGAGTGATACAAAATCCAATGGACAACATCAGTCTGAAAAGGGTCATTAATGAACCCAAAAGAGGGATCGGAAAGAGGACCATAGAAAAGGCGGAAGACATAGCCAATCAAAGAGATTCAAGTATCTTTACCGTTATATCTTCTGCGGACAGCATATCCGATTTATCCCGGGCATCAGGTAAACTGACGGATTTTGTGGGATTGATCAATGGGCTGAGAGCGGAAAAGGATGATATGACCGTTACCGAAGTGGTCAATAAAGTACTGGACAAATCGGGATATCTGGAGGTGCTGGAACGGGAAGAAAGCATTGAAGCCCAGACAAGAATAGAAAATCTCAAAGAGTTCGTTTCGGTTGCGGTAGAATTTGAAAAGACAGCGGAACAGGTTACGCTGGAGGCATTTTTGGAAAACATATCCCTCGTAGCGGATATCGATAATTATGATGAACAACAGGAAGCAGCGGTACTGATGACGTTGCACAGCGCGAAAGGATTGGAATTCCCCGTTGTCTTTTTGTGTGCCATGGAAGAAGGGATATTTCCCTCTTATCGCTCCAGTTTTGAGGAGCATGAATTGGAAGAGGAAAGAAGACTCTGCTATGTAGGCATTACACGGGCACAGGAGCGGTTGTATATATCCCACGCATTTTCCAGAACGTTATTCGGCAGTACCATGTATAACCGTATTTCCCGTTTTGTGGACGAGATTCCCGATGAATTTCTGGAGAAAGAGCCGGAACAAGAAGCAGAAAAAGAACCGGCCATAAGCAAGAGGGACTTCAAAGCGGCGGCGTCCATGCCTAAAAGCAGTATTTTTAGCGCCAACACGCTAAAAGCCAAGCGAGGGGTATCGTTGGATTATACCGTAGGGGATGTTGTGGTGCACAAGAAATTTGGCAAAGGCATGATTATAGGTGTGCAGCCCATCGGCAACGATGCAAAATTGGAAATTGCCTTTGAAAGTGTCGGCACAAAAAACTTGATGGCTGTATATGCCAATTTGACAAAAGTATAGTAAATTGAAAGAGACGGTTCGTTCTGATATAGATCAGGACGAACCGTCTTTTTTGATTGATGGGTACATAAATTTTAGGTGAAGAAAATCATTCCAACAACTGGTATTCCAAGGCTAAGAGAATGTTTTTTTAAAAGTCTTCCTCTCCGATTGGCCTTTCACATTTGAATAATCCAAAAGAGTCAACCGCTCTTATTCATATATGAATAGGGGGAAAAATAGTATCATGAAAGGGTGAACATGTCATATATTTATTATAGCTGTTTTAATAATATTACTGCCGGGTTCGGTGCAAGCTTTTGAACAGATAGAAATTGGCAGTATTGCAGGTAAAATATCCGGAGAGGATGTGAGATATCCGAAACAACGCAATTTTTGAAAAGTCACCTTAGGGAGGGAGAAGCAATGCAAAAAAAATGTGCTGAAAGAATGCTTTCTGTTTTAATGGTTTTTACGGTGCTGATCGGTGTGGTGAGTGGTGTTCCGGTGCAAAGAGCGTTTGCCGATATAGTAACGTCCTCGATGGATGAGGGTTTGGCTGCCCAGGCAAGCAGTGGGGAGGATTTTTCAATAGAGCCGGACAGGGTCGTTTTTGATAAGAATGCGGAGCAGCGGCATGATGTGTTTGTAAAAATCCCATTCAAAGAAGAGCATTTAAAGGGAATCCGCAAGGGAGATGATAGACTGACGAGAGGGACAGATTATGATATAGAGGGTCATATCGGCATTATCAAGAAAGAATACCTGTCAGGATTAGAAGAAGGAGAGCAACAGTTCACTTTTGAATTCGATGCACAAGATATCGGCTTGGAGCTTTCGATTATTGATTCTTCCCTATCTACAGCATATATAAAAGTTGATGCCAATGATGTAACCAAAACCTTTGACACTAACCCTGTGGCAATAGTGTGTTTTTATATGACCAGCTCTGATGAACAGCCTGTTTTTGAAAATAGGGTACAGACATTCAGTGAAGCCGTAGCGGAGATGGGTATTAGTGCTATGCGTTTTCCATACGGGCATTTGTCCAACAACTATTTATGGACGACGGACCCGTTTAATCCGGTGGACGAAAACGGCAGACTCATGCCGAGACTGGCTTCAATATATTCAAAACCAAGTCCTTTAGTGGACCGGGAGACTTGGGGCTGGCTGGTGAATGATGACGGGACATTTGACAAAAGCATGGATTTTGATGAATATATCTCCATATGTAAAGCGAACAATATTGAACCTTTAGTGGTGATTAATATTTTATCCAAAACATATAAAGAAGGCCCTACGGAGGATGAGCTGTTAGATTATGCGGTAGAATGGGTTAGATATGCCAATAAAAGAAAAGGATATGGGGTTAAGTACTGGCAGATCGGCAATGAAGCGGAAAATCACGGTAAAAGAATGTCGTTGTCCGAATATAAAAGAGTTTACAAGAGATTTGCGAAGGCCATGAAGGCCGTAGACGATACCATTCATATCGGTACATCCTTTAACTACAGCAGACATTGGATGGATTCGTTCCATAGTGAACCGGATTTGAAACCGTTGATTGATTTTACGGCGGCGCACCAATATACTTTTGGTCATAGTTGGGCGAAGAATTATGAAACATGGAGAGATAATATTGGGCCAGGACAGGGAAATATCAATCATATTGTAGCCTCGGTTAAGAATCATATACCCGGTACACCGATACTGATTACGGAATCCAATGTTGTCGGAGGTAATTGGGAGAGTCGTGATAATGAAATGTACAAAGCCTTGGCCTGGTTTGACATGCTTTTAAATACCATATCCAAAGAAAATATCAAATATTCTTTTTTCTGGGCGTCCCATAATGCATTGAGAGGAAAGGACAATTTCAATAACCATGGGTCGGCATTGGACACAGACAATTCATTATTACCCAAAGGGCAAATATTAAAGCTGACAAGTCACCATTTGGAAGATCAATTGGTATATGCCGAGCGGGTAAAAGGGCACCTGCGTACTTATGCAACCCATTGCTCAGCAACAGAGGATTTAACGGTATTTTTACTTAATAAGGGAGACCAACCGGTTGAGACGGAGGTGTTTCTTGGCGGATATCATGTAACGGAGGTGTCCGAACGCGGCGTGTTCAAAGGTAAGGATGCGTGGGATACCGCACCTGGGTATATCCAAACTGCGGTCGGTGAAGTTGACCTTAATCAAGATGCGGATGCCTTAACGACGACGTTAGATCCTGTATCCTTAACGGTGATCAAGTTAAAAGGTACAAATATTTCACAGAGCAATGATGCCGATTTATCCGGTTTGAGTTTTCACTCCGGTACGTTATCATCTGATTTTGATGCGGGTATCACCGCATATGATTTAACGATCGAACCTTCAATAAAAGAGATAAGGGTTACGCCTACGGCGGCAGCGGCATCTTCAGCCGTAAAAATCAACGGTGCTTCCGTAAAGTCGGGCAGCAGCCATACCGTATCGAATATCAACGATGGAGATGTATTAGAGATTGAAGTGACCGCTGAAGATGGGACAATTAAAACATACCGGATTCATATAGTAAACAGACGGCCCCGACTGGATGATATCGTGTTTTGGCAGGGCAAGCCGAATAATCCGTTTGACCCGGATATCACGAGCTATACCCTAAAGGTAAACTATTCCGATGCCGTTCTTGATATTGCGCCGGTTGTAACAGACGTTTTTGAGCGTATGACGGTCAACGGACGAGTCGTCAATTCCAATGAAAAGACGGCAATAGACCTTGCATTTGGGAATAATTTTATTGACATTGTCATTACACAGCCGGATGGCTTGCAAAATGCCTATATTGTAAATGCCTATAGACCGGCAACCCCAGACACAAATGCATCATTGAGCAATATAGAGGTAAGTGAAGGGACCTTGCTATTTGACCCAAGTGTCGAAAACTATACCATGAGTGTTGCGAACAATATTACCGCTTTGGATATAATCGCCACAACAGCGTCCGATGCCGCAGCCTTAACCGTTAACGGAGAAAGTAAAAATTCGGGAGAAGCCTATACGGTAACTTTGGCAGAAGGTGTGACGGTGAATATCGTGGTTACGGCTGAAGATCAGACGACAAAAACGTATAGCATCGACATTACGAGGCTGGCCCCCAGTATCGATGAAGGTCTGGTAGTGCATTACAAATTTGACGAAAGTGACGGCATCATCGCTAAGGATTCGTCGGGCAGCGGCAATGACGGGACACTGAGCCAGGGGGCTCGTTGGACCGCCGGTAAAGTCGGAGGTGCGGTGGATTTGGACGGTATAGATGATTATATCTCTTTGAATAACCCTTTAGGGAGTGATGCGAGAGAGCTTACATTTTCTGCATGGCTGTATCTTGATCAAAAAAACGGCACAACACTGCAGTCTGTTATTTCACAGGAGGGTTCAAAGGGAGTGGCATGGTTGTTTAGATCGGAAAGGCCCGGGGTTGAAAATAGATTCCAATCGTGGCTTCTTAGTGGGAATCAGTCCGTCTCCAAGGCCGAATGCCCGGTAGGTCAATGGGTCCACGTTACCTATGTATACAGCCATAAGGCCAATGAATCGAAAATTTATATTAATGGAGTGCTTGACAGCAGCGGCCCGGTTCATCAAGGCCAGAGAATATATACCGGCAAACTTAGAATAGGGGCCCATAAAAATCCGGATGCGGCAAGGGAAGAATGGGATGGAAAAGTTGACGATTTCCGTATCTATAATCGCCCGTTAAGTGTTGCAGAAATACGTATGCTTTATGAATATTAAGTGGTGTGAATAAATCTCAATTTTATAATTTGTGATACCGTAAGTGACTGTAGTTAGTGAAACATATATGCACCGGAAGTATGGAACGCTTTACAGGCAGCATGAAGTGAAGTTGTTTTGGTAAGAGATAAAGCGAATCTGCACAAGAAGAAGTCTTAGCGCACCGGTCGGTTTGGCAGGAAAGAGTATTAAAACAGCATAGACAATTAGAGGGGGATGGTTCGTTTGATTTAAATTAAACGAGCCGTCTCCTTTGACTTATAGATCATAAGTATGAAAAAGGCAAAATTGTTCTAAGAAACAATGGTATTGTTCATTGTCATAGTAGTGTTTTTTTGTTATGTTTAATATTGTAAGCAATAAATGTACGGCGTGTTATGCCGATATGACAGAAAGGGTGATGGGTGTGAACGAAACGAAACAATCGGGTCGTATGCGAGAGAGCTTTGATTTTAACTGGAAGTTTCATTTGGGAGACATAGAAGGTGGAGAAAGCGTGGCTTTAAACGATGATGCCTGGAGAAATCTTCACTTACCCCACGATTACAGTATTGAAGGTTCCTATG
>JAKSBV010000350.1 GCA_022360955.1 Bacillota bacterium | reverse complement strand
TTATCCTCCAAAAACGATTTGGTTTCTGATACCATAAACACAATATCATAATCCTGGTATATATCCTTGCCAACATTGGGGTTCGTTCTGGAGCCATTCATATAAACAGCTCTTATACGCTCATCATTATCGGCAACGCTTAAAATCAAATCAAACATTTCTCTTTCTGTCCGCATGATATACTCCTCCTTAAAATAATTGTTAAAGGTTTTATCTGTCTTATCTAATCTATAGATGGTAAATAGCAAAAGTTTCCATGTACCATTTATTATATATTATTTAATTGTTGGTTTCTATCTATAAGTAAAATAATTCAGCTTCGCGGGCATTACTCTCAGTGGAGTGCAACATCATAGAAATTGTTGCAGTAATTGATGAAATAGATACTATAGGCACCCCTATTATCTCGGAAATTGCAGGCTCTCAAAAACGAGTACTTGAAACCATGCACGGACTCAAAAAACAGGGAGAAATTAATATCTAGCGTTTTGGGGATGTTAACAACTTAACATCCCCTAGAGTTACCCTAATCTATATGCATGATATTTCGTATATCTTTGATTCTTCACCCCATGGATGAAAGCCATTTGCAATATACTTCCACCCATATTTCTCATAATAACCGTTATGATCGGTACATAAATACAACTTTCCAAACCCTAGTTTTGAAGCCTCTGTCCTGCCATGCTCCAGCAGTTTTGCGCCTAATTGCCGTCCCCTTTCATCCTTTTCAATAAACAATGCACATAGCCATGGATACAAGTCCTGCCGGCTGATAAAATCATTCGCTATAAGGCCGTAACTGCCTATTATTTGATCAGCTTTCAACATAAGATACCACCTGGGCAAAGGGTTGTCAGTTGTAATACTATGCGTAATGCAGTCTGCATAAATCTTTCTATCAATCCCCCACTTTGATGCAAAATAATCAATGCCTCTTTCAAGATACTCCGGGTTTTTATGAATTCCTATAATTTGTATACTCATCATTATATCCTCCGATTTATAATATTTTATCATATTAGTGGGAGCATTCCTCTGTGTTTATTTGATTGTCGGCGCAAGGAATGCCCCAACCCCATATTACTTCTGCGCAACAAGAACAGCATGACTGCCTTTTGGTTTAATATCTTCATGGAATACCGAAACATGAGAAAAACCAGCTCTTAAAAGCAATTCCTTCTGTAGTTCAATTGTAAAAGGAATATCAATGTGATAATAGCCGCTGTATCGTTTGTCCGTCAGTGCCTTTGTAATACGACGATACCTTTGCAGATACTGCTCCATCATCATTCTGTCAACAATAAAATCGGACTCAATATACAAACCACCAGGCTTCAGCGCAGCTATAATTTTATTGTATATTCCTACTTTTACATCCTCCATAAAGTGATGCAAAGTAAAGCTCGATACAACATAATCAAAGAACTCTTGCGGGTACGTCCAATCAATGTATGAACCACATATGGTTTGAATCTGCTGAGCTCTTGAGGAATATTTACTTTCCAATAATTCCAGCATTTTTTCTGACATATCAATGCACGTAACTTTGGCTTTGGGTACACGTTCAAACAGATATTCCAGCTCAATTCCGGTGCCGCAACCGATGTCAAGTATGTCGATTTCATTGCTGTCTACCGAAATAGGTTCCGCTATACGCCTATAACATTCAATACCACTCACACTTTTTAGCATATGCGAATCATAGCCTCCCGCCCGTGTATCGAAAAATCCTGACATTTCTTCCACATTACAATTGAAGTGCCAATCAGGGTTTGGTATATAGTCAATATGATGAAACTTATAAAAGTAAAACGGTTTGTCTTCACCATCATGTTCTGCAAAAATAGTATCTCCTTTTATAAATCCTACTTTCTCAACAACCCTTTGAGACGGCTGGTTCTCCGGTTGAACAATTGCTGCCAGATAGTCAATCTTTACGATTTCGAAAGTCCACCAAATCATCGCCTTAACAGCTTCAGTAATATATCCCCTATTACAAAATTCCTGTGATATGAAATAGGCTATCTCTATTTGATTATTGATTTCCTTTTTAGGGCCAATACTTACGGTACCTATCAATTCACATTCTTTTTCAACTGCCAGTACAATATATCTTTCTTTTATATTGACCGTTTTATATGCTTGTTGTGTATACTTTATCCATCCTTCCAACTGCTTTTCAGTCATCCTGAAGTCTGGCATCCACTTTAATATGTGTTCCTGATTACATATTGACGCAAGTTTAGCAGCATCATTTACTTTGAGTTCTCGTAGAGTGAGCCGTTTTGTTTTTATAAAAATTGACATTTTTATAATACCTCCAATCTTTTTTCTATTCTTATAAAATTTGATTCTACAAGCTTGTCATAACCATTTTGCTGTCTCTTTTCGATATTATCCACATCAACATTAACTATTTTATAGGGCTTATCAATTTTCCTGCAGTAAAAAAACCTCGCATAAATTCATATATTACCTTCTCTTTCCATAATTTTTATATCTTCTCTCCGACTCAAACACATAATATCCATCTACCTGGTGAATTTTAACCCCACCAAATATAGA
>JAKSBV010000431.1 GCA_022360955.1 Bacillota bacterium | reverse complement strand
TGTAAAACAGGGGACGGTCCCTCGTTCTAGAACGAGGGACCGTCCCCTGTTTGGGTGCTGGATAGGATAAAAAGTCCGTTCCCAATGCTCATAAAAAAAAATTTTGTGAAATAAAACAAAAAGTTCACAAAATGTCTTGAAATTACCCTGCGAATTAGTATATAATTGTCATTGGAGGAAGATTAAAAATCGCCGTGACTTCCGGATGAGGACGCACCCGGAAGCTCATGCGGGTACCTAAGCTACCCACACGCATAGCCTTTGGCTATCACAGCGACCTTATGTTATTATACTGCAATCGGATCGTTTTTTCAATATATGATATTTCCGGTCGGAAATACACGGCATTCCGTTTGCCGTCAGGTAACCGGCCGGCTTGGAAGTTAACGATTTGTGAAATGAATGACATAAAGCGCACGTGTGGGAGAAATATGTATCCTGTGCGTGTGCTTTTTAATTTTCCTCTCAAAAGAAAGCTTTGGGAGGAAAAGAATAGATGAAGAATATGGGTTCACAGCAAGAGGAACGGTTAAGGGGATTGCTGTCTTGTGTTAAAGACAAAAGACTGGAGCAGATCAACGGCGATTTTATAAAAAATGCCAAATACCTCAAGCTTTTGGAACGTCAGCGTGTGCTGTATGACCGGCTGCGCCAGGTGCTGCCCAAGGAATCATGGCCTGTACTGGTGGAATACGCGGATATTCGCAATGACATAACGGCGTTGAAGGAAGTATATCTTTATGAGACCGGTTTTCAGGATGCGGCGGCGACTGCACAGATGCTGCTCGATTGGGGAAAGGCGAAGAAACTGATGAAAAGATATGTGGATGTGTCTATTTGGGACGAAGGGTGAAAGGTATGATTATACACCCCTAAAAGTCGTCGACCCCCGGTGATGTAAAAACCCTCGGAGGTCGACGACACCTACACGAAGGGCAAGCCCCACGAAGTCACTAAAACAGTGACCTCGTGGGGCTTTTTGTATGATAGTGGAGATGATAAGAGCTATTGAAGAACGGCCTATGGATTTTACCTGCAATATTTTTGTGAGTTTTGGGTTCGGCAGTTATGACACTTGCAAAAGCATACCGAACGCAAAACAGAATTT
>JAKSBV010000369.1 GCA_022360955.1 Bacillota bacterium | reverse complement strand
TGATTATTCCCAGAAAAATGAGATAAAAGATAGTTGATGGCTTACGGCTGCAGCAGTCGTTTTTGTTTGAAGCATTTTGTATTGTAAATCCGATCGGACCAAGAGCGGGTCTGATGTTTTCAAGCTTTCTATTTGACGGCAGCCGTAAACTGTGAACGGTGAAGTAGGTGATCGTAAGGTGTCCGGTTTTCTAAAAAACAAATATAATATTGCATTAATTGTGATTACCCTGACCATTTTTGTTATAATGGGAATGTCCGTGGGTGACAGGCCTAAGGCTACGGTGGTGGAAGATGTCATAGCAACGGTTGTATCTCCGGTTCAATCGTTTTTTTACAATACGGGAAAAAGTGTGGAAAACGCTGTCCGATTTGCATCTGAAATCAAAACATTAAAAGAAGAAAGAGACCGGTTATTATTGCAGGTTGATAAACTGCAGGAAGACAATCGAGGTTTACAAGAATTGGGTAAAGAGAATAAACGGCTTAGAGAGATGCTGGGGCTTAAAAAAAAGCTGGACGATTTTGAATTTGTAGGTGCTCAAATTATCGGGAAGGACCCTGGCAATTGGTTTAATACCTTCACAATTGACAAGGGGACGGCCGACGGATTGGAGAACAAATGCGCAGTGATTGCCAGCAAAGGATTGGTCGGATATATTTATGATGTACGAACGAATAGTGCAAAAGTAATGTCAATTATTGATAATGACAGCGCGGTAAGCGCTTTAATAGAGAGGACCAGAGATATTGCAGTTGTGAAAGGCGATTTGGTTCTGCAGCATGAAGGATCGTGTAAAATGGATAATATTGAAAAAGGTGCCGATATCATTGCGGGAGATTGCGTTGTGACCTCAGGACTGGGAGGGATTTATCCCAAAGGTCTGCTGATCGGGATGATCAAACAAATCAGCGAAGAGCCTCACGAAATTTCACAATATGCAATTGTAGAGCCTGCCGTAGACTTTAAACGTCTGGAAGAAGTATTTGTTATTAAAAAGACAAATCCTGTAGTGGAAGAGGAAGATTAAAAGACGAATTTTTTATGTGATTTTAATGCTCTATCTCTATCGCTATCTCAAATCGGGGGGATATGTATGAGAGCGTTTATTACGGGGATAATACTTGTATTTGCCTATGTATTGCAATCTACGGTATTACAATATATAGAGGTTTGGAATATAAGGCCTAATTTGCTGATTATGCTGATTATTTACTTCGCATTGGTAAGAGGAAGTGTAGAAGGCGGAATCATAGGCCTTGCAGGCGGTATCTTAATGGATATTCTGGCCGGAAAAGTATTCGGAATTCATTCGTTGCTCGGTCTATATATAGGTGTATTTACAGGAATCTTTAATAAACGGTTTTTTAAAGAAAGCTATTTTGTAGGGTTATTATTTATAGCAATATTTACTTTTGTCTATGAATTTTTGTTTTATCTGATCAATTATTTTATATGGGGAGAAACAAGGATTATTTTTGTTCTGCAGCGGATTATTATCCCTGAAGTCATTTACAATTGCATTTTAGCCATACCCGTATATTATTTTGTGATAAAGGTCAACCATTGGATCAAAAACAAGGAAAAAGCATCCAGAAAATATTGAGCTTAGTTCGGAGTTGGGGCTCGGAAAAGCACATTCACTCCGGACCGGGCTTCGAACTAATTTGTAAAGGATGAGATGGGTCTTGATTTGGAAAAAATTAAAAGACAGGTATATGATTTTGGGGATTCTGATCGCCCTGATAGGTTTGATTTTTATTTATAGGCTCCTGCAGCTTCAAATTGTACAGGGCGAAGAATTCAAGGAGCAATCGGAACAGAGGTTATTAAGGTCCGTATCGGTAAAACCGCCTAGAGGCGCAATATTTGATAGATATGGAAGGCCCTTGGTGACCAATCGCATGGGTTTTTCGGTTCAGATACACAAGACCCATATATCCGATGCAAGGTTCAACGAAGTACTGCTTAAGCTGCTTGACATTATAGAGAAGAATGAAACTGCATATGTGGATCGCCTTCCGATTTCCCAAAGCCCTCCTTTCGCCTTTCGGTTTTCCGATCAAGGAGAATTGACAAAGCAGGTACAGCAAGAGAAATGGAATACTGCTCGAAAAATAGATTCATATGCAACCGCTGAACAGGCGATTGGTAAACTGAAAGAGCAGTATAAGATTTCCGATGAGTACAGTGAATTGGAAGTTAGAAAGCTTATCGGTCTGCGTGAAGATATGAAGGAAAGACAATTCGGCAGTAATATGCCTTTTACTATTGCCACCGATGTCAACCAACATACCGTTATGCAGTTGGAAGAGGGTCATTTGGATTTCCCGGGTATCACTGTGAACGTAGAGCCTATCAGACACTATGTAAATGGGGAATTTGCGGCCCATATTCTCGGCCGTGTAGATATTATATATGCAGAAGAATATAAGGCCTTAAAAGATAAAGGCTATGGGATGAATGATATTCTCGGCAAGGACGGTATAGAAAAAATCTTGGAGCCCTACTTGAGAGGAAAAGCAGGAAAGAAACTAATAGAACAAAATGTGAAAGGAAAATTGACAAAGGTACTGGATAATACGTTTCCTGTACCTGGCAATAATGTGATCCTTACCATTGATGCGGATTTGCAGAAAGTTGCCGAGCAGGCGCTGAGAGAGAACATACTGAGAATCCGTGAAGAGGCGGAGAAAGAAATAGAAAAAAATCCGGAAAGGATTCATGTTGGTGAAGATGCCAACAGCGGTGCCGTTGTCGTAATGGATGTAAATACCGGGGAGATACTGGCAATGGCCACACATCCTACGTATGATCCTGCGAGATTTAAGGAAGATTATGTAAAGTTGTCTAAAGATCCGCTGAAACCGATGTATAACAGGGCCATAAGCGGCACTTATTCTCCCGGCTCTACCTTCAAGCCGTTGACAGCGATTGCCGCTTTGGAAGAAGGCATTATTACGCCTCAAACAAAGATATGGGATAAAGGGAAGTATATGTTTTATGCAGATTCAGGACATACCCCTCGCTGTTGGATCTATCAAGCAAAATACGGGTATGCGACGCATGGCAATATCAACGTGTCGGAAGCCTTGAAACATTCTTGCAACTACTTTTTTTACGATGTAGGGCGTAGACTTACAATAAACAAAATAGAGGCCTATGCGAAAAAATTTGCATTGGGAGAGCTGACGGGTATTGAATTGTCCGGTGAAAATAGAGGGATATTGAGCGGGCCCGAATCCAAAAAGAGACTATATGATAGCTCCTGGTATCCAGGAGACACACTAAGTGCGGCAATTGGTGAGATGCATGCTTTTACACCTATTCAACTGGTCAGTTACGCAAGTACCCTCGCAAATCGCGGGAGCAGGTATAAGGCCCATTTAATAAAACGAGTGAGGACGTATGACCGGGGTAAGAAGGTGTTGGAAGTGGAGCCGGAGATTTTAAGTGAAGTTAATATAGCCCCTGCCCATCTTGATGCGATTTTAAAAGGTATGCAGTCGGTAACCTTGGAAGACGGTACGGCCAGCCGTGTCTTTAGGGATTTCCCCATATCTGTGGCCGGTAAAACAGGTACCGCCGAGAGAGCGGGGGTTTCGGACAACGGTGTGTTTATGGGCTTTGCGCCTTATGATAACCCTCAAATCGCCGTAGCAGTGGTCATTGAGCAGGGAGGAAGCGGCAGTAATACGGCGCCCGTTGCAAGAGATATTATTGCCGCATATTTTGGATTGGATAGACAGCAAAAGGATGCAATTGCGACCAACCAGTTGGTTCCGTAGTCTACGGTTGGGGGGCGGTTGAGACTGTTATGCTAAAGATAGCCAACTGCAACCTAAAAATACATTTTTAAAGTTGGGTATCTAGATAAAGATATCGCACTTTAAACCTAAAGATA
>JAKSBV010000522.1 GCA_022360955.1 Bacillota bacterium | reverse complement strand
CGTTATATTCCGACTTCCGCCCTCTGACCTCCGGCCTCCGGTACATAAGGTCATTTCCATAATTTTCTTCACCTGCACTAAATACACCCTTCATCGCCCAATGTATGTTTTTCTAATCCCATCATGCGCATGAACTTGATAGGCTATAAATAGAGAAGCCGCTATGCATGCTATGATTTTTGCCACAGTTGAAGGATAAAAGAATAAGATGGCCAATATTAAACATAAAAACCGTTCTGCCCATGAACATTTTTTTAGGGTAAAGCCTTGCAATGTAAAACAAGAAAATAACATACCGGCCGAAAAAGAAGCGTATATCAAAAAAGAGTATACCGTTAATCCCAACGCTAAAATTTGTGTATACGCCATTAGAAAAGGAATAATATATAACGCTTTCCCGTACTTTAATGCATTCCATCCTGTTCTCATCGGATCTGCGCCGGCTATACCCGCCCCGGCAAAGGCTGCGAGACATACCGGCGGCGTAATATTGGCCATTTGACATACCCAAAAGATAATTAGATGTGCTGCAATCGGGGAAAGTCCGCTGCTTGTTAACGCAGGTGCGGCCAGAATGGCCAGCACTACATAGGAGGACGTCACTGTCAGGCCCATACCGAGGATATACGCTGCAACAGCAACCAATATAATGGTTAACGGCAAAAATCCATCGGAAATCGATAAAATAATGTCCGACAGCTTTAGTCCTAATCCTGTCAGATACACAATGCCTATGATCATACCGATACTGCCGACAGTAGAACCCGGGATTAACGATTTTTTGGCTGCTTCTGCTAAAGTATCTACAACATCCTTAACATTCATTCTTGTATCTTTCCGTATAAAGCTGACTAAAAATGTTGTGACAGAACCGTAAAAGGCCGATAATGTAGGGGAATATCCCTTGATCAGCAATAAAATAACAAGAATAAGCGGTAAAACAAACATCCATCCTTCTCTTATGACATGCACAAGCACAGGCAGTTCTTCATCGGGGACAGGTTTTATATTTGTCTTTCTTGCTTCCAAATCAACCATTATATAAACAGATAAAAAATATAAAAAGGCCGGAAAAAATGAGACTTTTACAATATCCCAATAGGGTACGCCGACAAACTCTGTCATCAAAAATACCCCTGCCCCCATAATAGGCGGCATCACCTGACCTCCGGCAGACGCAGCCGTTTCTATCGCTGCAGCTACATGGGGCCGATATCCTATTTTTTTCATCAACGGAATGGTAAATGTCCCTGTTGTTACAACATTGGCCACGCCGCTTCCGGATATTGAACCCATTAACCCACTGGATAAAACCGAAACTTTGGCCGGTCCTCCTATCCTTTTTCCCGTTAACGCATTGGGAAAATCTATAAAAAACGTAGCTGCACCTGATTTTTCCAGGAATGTTCCGAATAAAATAAACGGAAAGATATACGTAGAAAAAATAGCAACCACTTGCCCGAATATCCCGTCCAAAGAGGTATACATAAAACCGATTATTCTGGCTATACTAAAGGATTTATGTGCTAACATCCCCATAAAAAAATTACCGAAATAGGCATAAATCAAAAAGAATACGGCTATACCGGGTAAAATGGGACCTGAAACCCTTCTTGAGATTTCTAAAGATATGATGATCATGAATATCCCCATCACCATATCCGTCTTGGTTACAAATCCGGCCCTATACGCCATATCGGGATATTCCAAAATAAAATATCCGATACATAATATCGTTAAAAAAATCAATATCATATCTAATCCTATTAATTTTTTAACGTTGTTTTTTTTGCCGGCAGGATAGATCAAAAGAACCAATATATAGGTAAAACCCACATATATGCCCCTATTTATTTCCGGTGCAAAAATACCGAATCTCGCGCAATATAAATAAATCAGACTAAATAAACATGAGAATAGGGTGATTAATTTTTTTTTACAACTATTCATCTATGCTCAAACCTTGTTCCTTAAAAAATTCAACTGCCCCCGGATGCATATCCGCGCCCAGCTCATGGATGCCTTTCAACGCATTCTTAACGGTTAAATGCTTGGAAGCCTGATGGACGCCATTGAGATATTTCTGTCCCTCTTCGGAATAAATCGTGCGTAATAATCTATAAAGCACTTCCTGAGGCATATCTGCCTTTACAATCAAGTATGTGTAATTTTCATAAGCTTTGATGGCTTTACGCTGCCCTTTATAGGTATGGGCCGGTATAACGCCTACATTATAAAACGGAAATTTTTCGGTAAACCCCGTTGCTTCGTCATTCCATGCTATATCTAAAATTTTGATGTCATGGGCCGCACCCATTTCGTTCAGCGCAGCCATCGGTAATCCGCTAAAATAACCAAATACATCTAAATTTCTATCCTTTAATGCAGTTAACTGGTCATTGGGCGGCAAAAACCTGGGGGATATTTTCTCCCACATCCCTATATGCTTTAAATAAACCTCTCCAAATATCGCCGCTCCGGAGCCTTGAGGACCTATCCCTACTTTTTTGCCTTCAAAATCATTTGCATTTGAAATCTTACTATTCTCTAATGCGGCAAAATGATAGGTATTATGCCAGCCAAAAGCTGCTATTCTGAATTTATCCAATTTTTGATCTTTAAAAAATTTTTGTGCATTTCGGGCCCAATATATTTCCGATCCGTTTGCCCATGCCATATCCGCTTCTCCGGATTGTATCAATCTAATGTTTTGGGCTGATCCGCCGCTTGTTTGAACATCTATATTGATATCGTTCATTGTTTGATTGATAAGAGACGATATGGCTCCGCCCATGCTGTAATATGTACCGCCTATTCCTGCCGCAGCTAAAGTCAAATGGTTTTTACCGCTTCTGCTATCGGACAAATGCTTTGAACACCCTGCAATTAGAGTGATGCCAAGACTAACCAGCAATAGCATTCTACATATCTTTTTCATGTCAATACGCTCCTATTTCTATCTATAGATATCCAACTTTAAAATGGTATTTATATTTACACAAAAAACGCAGAATCATCGTTGTTTGTGTAAATAATATGTTTAGGTTTAAAGTTGTTTATCTTTAATGATTGATATTGATCCTCATTTAAAAAAGTGATCAGGTTTTGATTGTTTTTATCCAAAATTTTTATCGCTTTGTATGCGTTATACATATTTGTTCTGACCTCATGTTCCGTCTTCCCGACACATAATACCATGCCTAATTTTTGCGTGCCGGATAAGGGCTCTACGGTCATACCTCTTTTTGCAAAAATACCGGATGCAGCAACACCGGCCTGTGCTTTTGGCATATGGATCACTTTTGCAACGTCCCCGGCGTCTCCTACCACCCATTTCATAATTGCATAATTAGGATTTTCAGATATTGTACACTTCTCCAGTCTCTCCATATCTATCTCCTTCTTTAAAGATTGATTGATCAAGAGCTCATACATATCTATCCCCGTAACTGCTTTGACCGTGTAATATTCGTTCCCCCCTCCGATTCTGCAGCCAAATTCACATACTTTGATGCCTTGCTTGCCAACCAGCATCTGAACATATAGAGGACCGTTTTCAATTTTAAAAGCGTTTACGATTTTCCGGATGATTATCCTGGCTTCTTCATAATAGGTATGCATATATCGGCTCGGAAATACGTGTTCAATGCATATCCCTATTTGTGTACCTGCGCTGACGGTCATTCTATCCGTCATAATCAAAATATATGGTGTATAATCTACAACCCAAACCTGAAAAGATATTTCCGCACTTTCATAAAATTTTTCTACCAAAACTTCTTTACATCTTGAAAAACTCCTGCTCAAATGAAATAACGCATCCAGCTGCTTTTCACCGTCTATTTTATGAACACCTCTTTGACTTTGGCTGTCTGCCGGCTTGATAACAACCGGGTATCTGAGTTTTTGCGCATACTTTTTGCATTGTGAAATATCCCGAACCGAGTAATTTTGAGGCGTTGGTATATGGTTTTGATGAAACACCCTTTTCATAACTGTTTTATTCGTTGCACCAATGGCAGTATCTACCGAGATGAGTGCGGGCAAGTTTAATTGCGCCGTAACCTTGGCAGCTGTCAATACAGGTTGGTCGGTCGAACAAGTCACTATGCCGTCGATGTTATGTTTTTGGCCTACCTGTATCACGCCATCTATATCAAGCGTACTTACCGATTCGCTTTTATGGGCTATTTTCTTGCCTTCCGCCTCTTCAGGGTCAAGATAATCCGTAACGATTACTTCATATCCCAGGTTCACTGCCTTCTTGATCAACGGTATTTGGAATCTCCCACCTCCTAATATCAAAAGTCTTTCCACATTATACATCTCCTTTTGTGAACGTCCGGCGCGCCCTCTCGGACGCCCGTCTCCGTCATTGTACTAATCTGCTAAAAAGGTCCATTAAATCGTTATAAAATATTTCTTTTTTATAATTTTCTTTTACATATTGATGGGCCGCATTCACAATATGCCTTCTTAGTTCCACATTGATAATAAGCTCCTTCATGGCTTCATACCACGCGTCTTCATTATTTTCCGCAAGATATCCCGTGTCTCTGTGCTTTACGCAGTCGGTATAAATCGGGATTCTCGAGTATATTCCGCATATGCCGTGCCCGCCGAATTCTCTGAATTTATTGTTTGTTTTACATCGGGTCATTGAATTATCTTGTAAAGGTGCTATACCAATATCCCAATACCTTTTAGAAAGGAATTCGGAGAATTTTAAATAATTTCTAATAAAATCAAAATGTCTAACGTTTTTATACTTTAATAGCTCAGCGGGCTTATATCCTATAAATTCAAATTTGACATGATCTCCAAATTCATTAATAATTCTCTCTATGGCAGGTGTTACAAACGTAAAATGCTTCTCCCTTCCCAAAGTGCTCATATGCCCTATAACAACGGTTCCATCCTTGCGTTTCTCAAGCAAATCGTCGAAAAATATCTGCTGGGACCTGGAAAGGACTACATTTTGATTATATTGTTTTATAACGTCAAATAAATATTTTGAGACTACAATCACTGCATCAGCCTGTGATATCAACGCTTTCATCCGGTTTAACCTGCTCCTGTGATATTTAGTATAATGCTCCGGAAGGACAAAAAAATTATCATCCAGATAATAGACAAAGGGTTTCCGCAACTTTTTTGCCATTGCAAGAACCGTATGCGCATTCTGATTGATGCATCGAAGATTATATATAATGTCTACCGCTTGAATATCCTTGATTGTTATTTCTTCCGGATCTCTTTCTATGAACGATAGTCTATTCTGCTTTTCAAAATATTCCAAGGCATATCTTCCGTTAAGCCAATATAATATCCCGGATTTTCCTCTGCTCATCAATAGTATCTTGATCATACGGCTGCTGCATTTGTTGTCTTTTAACAAATAATCCTCGTCAACCATCTTTTCACTTCCTTACCTTATTTACAATGCTATCCGAGCATAACGGTTTTAAAGATAAGCATCTCCTTCTTTACGCTCTCTGATGATTTTACATGGCGTTCCGCAGGCAACGACATATGGAGGGATATCTCTTATCACGGTCGAACCTGCACCGATGACCGTGTGTTTCCCGATAGCCCTATTATGAATAATATTGGCACCCAGCCCGATTGCTGCATAATCGTCTATTTTTACACGTCCGCCTGTTGATGTGTTTGGCGCCATGGAAACATAATGCCCAACCATACTATCATGGTCAATAGATGCATTGGTGTTGACAATACAATGCTCTCCTATGAGCGTATCACTGTTAATAACTGCTCCGGCCATAATGACTGTTCCTTTGCCTATTTTTACACCCCTGGCAATTGAGGCAAAAGGGTGAATAACCGTAATAAAGTTAAAGTCGGGATCAACATTGTTGATCCGCAAAGTGACCCTATGTCTTATCCAATTATCTCCTATGGCAACAATTCCGCCAAAAACCTTATTCAGAATTGAAAAATCTTCATGGTTGGCAAGTATGCTATAACCAAATTGCTTCTCACTTTGCGTCTTGTATGGATCAATCAAACCAATTACCTTGAAATCACCTTGCTTTTCTATCATATCAATGACAACTTTAGCATGACCGCCCGCACCAAAAACAACAATATCTTTCATGCCTCTATAGGCGCCTCCTTTACACTGTATACCAACGTCATATATGCTCTTTGACGACCTCTATAATCTTTACTTGCTTTTTGATGTCCAGTGAATCATATATAGGCAAACAGAGAATTCTTTTAGCAACCGTATTTGATATAGGGACATCCGGAGCATTTTGAATATAGGGTAATTTGTCAAGGGAAGGATAAAAATATCTTCTTGGCATAATGCCGTGTTTTTGAAGTATCCCCATCACTTCCATTACCTTTTCTTCCTCTTTAAAAATAACGGGAAAATAGCTGAAATTCATATGACAGTGCTGCGTTTGTTTTTGAAATCTTAATCCGTCTAATTGCGCTAAATGCCGCACATAATATTCATAAACCTTTTTCCTCCGATCAATGATTTTATCCATATCATCCAATATGCATAATCCCATAGCTGCCTCGAACTCATTCATTTTAGCATTAATCCCCAGCTCCGCCACATTCCCCCCACTTATGATGCCGAAATTGATCATTCGTTTTGCTTTTTCATAAAGTGCGTCATCATTAATAACCAACGCACCCCCTTCTATGGTATGAAATATCTTTGTCGCATGAAAGCTGAGAATGGAGATATCGCCAAAATTTAAAATGCTTTCATTTTTATATGTGATGCCAAAGGCATGGGCAGCATCATAAATCACTTTTATACTATGTCTTTCAGCAATTTCGCTAATTTTTTCAATATTACAAGCATTTCCAAATACATGGACAGGGACAATACAGGAAGTATGAGGGGTTATGGCCCTTTCTATTTTACAGGCATCAATATTTAAAGTATCTTTATCAATATCAGCAAATACGGGTTTTAATCCTTCCCACACCAAACTGCTTGTGGTTGCAACAAAGGAAAAGGGGGTCGTTATGACTTCTCCGGCAAGATCTAAAACCTTGTATGCTACTTGAAGGGCCAATGTGCCATTTGAAACTAAAATTATATTTTTGATTCCCAAATATACTTTCAACCGTTTTTCTAACGCTTGCACAAGTTCTCCATTATTAGTGATCCAGCCCGATGCATATATTTGATCTACATATGATTTATATTTTTCTATATCCGGCAGATAAGTCTTTGTTACATTAATCATGTATGACTCCCCATTAAAGATAACCAACTGCAAACTTAAAATACATTTAAACAAACAACCATCATTCTATGCTTTTTGTGTAAATATAAATACCATTTTAAAGTTGGGTATCTATATTCTAATTGGCAAGGTCAATAAAAAGCTTAAGATGTTCTTCGGCCCACTCTTTATTATAGTAATGATGCTTAATGGAATCAGGATCATATATGGATGCACAATACACAGAACGTTTACCTGACCTTAATTCATTGCAGAATTTACGATGCGAGCCTTTTTCCTTTTTTAATTTTACAAAATTCAGATGATTACGCTTTCTTCTGCGGATATCAAAACAAGTTTCCGAATTTTCCAGCACCGAACATTGTTCTTTCAGCAAGCATTCGCTGCATGGTATGCTCTGTTCGTGACTCGCTTGGATCGTATCGATATATCCCATCTTAAAATGGGTAAACTCATTGACGCGATTCCAGATATCGCCGTCCCCCCAAAGAACCTCTTCATTAAAATACCCGATACAATCAAATAACGCCGGTCTCATGCAGGCACAACACAAATATACGATCTGGTGCCGGTAATAGGTATCATCACCATTTCTCACTATTTGGGGCGGTCTTCTAAGTTTTTTAGCGACCCAATAACACGCACTCATTACGCCCACATTTGGAAAGGCCTCCATTGCTTTTAAAAATCGAGTGACCCAATCCTTTGTTTGAATACGGATATCACTTTCAACCAAAATAAAATATTGATCCTTCTTTCTTTTGCTTAATACATAATTAATGGCATATACCACATGACGGTTTAATGCAAATCTTTTCTTGCACTTAATTCTATCGTCCTGTAAACCTTCTATAAAACGCCATGTGTCGTCCTGTGAATGGTTATCAATAATATATAGCTCAAAATCATCTGTTGTATTAAGAAGGGCCGTCAAATTGCGTGCATTCAGCCCCGCTCTATTATAAGTCACAAAACATACTATCGGCGGTGTAATAAATATTCCCCCTTTCATTAAACCTTATATTGTCTGATGACTTCCACTACTTTATTTACCTCATCATCGGTCATATCGGGATACAAAGGTACGGTCAGCATTCTCTTCCAAATCCTATTTGCAACAGGAACAATCGCTTTAACACCCCTGTAGCACGGCTGCAAGTGAATCGGCATATAATGTACACCCGGTGAGATATCGTTATCTTTCAGATGCTGCATGAAGCTGTCACGGATATCTTGATCCTGTACTTTCACCTGGTACAAATGCCAGCTGCTTTCTGCATAGGACTTTTCATATGGCAGCTCTAACCACTCTAAATCCTCCAAGCCCTCCGTATACTTTTGGGCAATGACCCTGCGCTTTTCATTCAGCATCTCCAGCTTTCCAAGCTGTACCAATCCTATCGCTGCGTTGATATCACTCATGTGATATTTATATCCGACTTTTTCTATCCAATATTGCCATGCATAGGCCTTTTCTTTTGAAGAGCGAACCCAGGTATCCTTAGAAATACCGACCCATCTCATCTCTTTGAAATAGCGTTCATACCACTCATTGGTACAGGTAACTGCGCCGCCTTCTCCGCAAGTCAAATTCTTGACCGCATGAAAGCTGAAACAAGTAAGATTGGCACCACTGCCGATATACCTGCCTTTATATTTCGCCCCACAAGCATGGGCCGCATCTTCTATTACATGTAAGCCATGATAACCGGCAAGCTCATTGATTTTATCCATATCACACGGGTGTCCTGCCAGATGAACAACCATAATGGCTTTTGTTTTATCCGTTATTTTTCTTTCAATATCATAAATATCTATGTTCATGGTATCCGGTACTATATCCGCAAAAATCGGCACAGCACCTACATAAGATATTGCATGTACCGTAGAAACAAAGGTCATGGGCGTAACAATCACTTCATCACCTTTTGCAATGCCCAATGCCTCCACCGCCAGGTGCAAAGCTGCCGTTCCTGAATTTAGTGCAACCGCATAGGGCGCACCGATATAGGCTGCAAATTGCCTTTCAAACTCTTCTGTCCTAGGCCCCAAGCCTAACCATCCTGACCTTAACACTTCTGCTGCGGCCTTTATTTCTTCTTCTCCTATTGCCGGCTTTAATACGGGTATACTCAAAATAATCTCCCCCACCATTTTTGATTCCCTTTATACCATTCTATGGTTTCTTGCATACCTTCCCCAAATTCGATCTGAGGACTCCACCCAAGCTGCTCTCTTATTTTTTTTGCATTCATGGCGTATCTTTCGTCATGTCCGGGCCGATCTTTGATATATCGAATCAAATCTTCCGACTTATTTAAATATTTCAGGATCCATTTTACAATCTCTATATTCGCTATTTCATTCTCAGCGCCTATGTTGTATATTTCCCCGGCAATCCCTTTTTCCATCACTGTCGTAATCGCACTGCAATGATCCCGAACATGTATCCAATCTCGTATATTTAATCCGTCTCCATATACGCCTACCGGCTTATCATTGATTGCATTGAGAATCGTTTTCGGAATCAATTTTTCCGGATATTGATATCCGCCGTAATTATTTGAACATCTTGTAATCACCACAGGCAAACCATGGGTGTGAAAATACGACCATGCAAGCATATCTGCCCCGGCCTTGCTGGCAGCATAAGGATTTCTCGGAGATAGCGGCGTATCTTCGGTAAAGACATCTCGCGTATTGAATGGCAACGTCCCATAAACTTCATCTGTTGAAATCTGTATATACTTTTTGACGCCATATTTTAAACTATGCTCTAAAAGCATCTGGGTTCCCTGCACATTTGTTCGGATAAATAGCTGTGAATCCTCAATACTTCGATCAACATGAGATTCGGCAGCAAAATGAATGACATCACTAATCCCCTGTTCAAAAACCTTGTGCATCAAATTTTTATCGCATATGTCCCCTTTTATAAATCGATAGTTTGTGAAATGGGCTATATCCGCAAGGTTTTCGGCATTGCCCGCATAAGTGATCTTATCAACATTTATAACAAACAGATCATCATAGTTGTTCAGTAAGCCTCGAATAAAATGGCTGCCTATAAACCCGCATCCGCCTGTTACCAGTATTCTTCTCATCATCCGTCTTTCCTCTTCCAATCATAGGGAATGTCTTTGCTATGGGGCGGAACCCTGTATTCGTCGGGTGCCTGGTGGTTATATGGCTCCGTAGGTATATTAATGACCATTGCTTCTGTTTCGCTTATACATTTGAAGCCATGATATACGCCCTCAGGAATCCGGAGGAGCATTAGGTTATAATCCCCCATAAAGAATTCATTAATCCTCCCGAAGGTAGAAGACCCCTCTCTGGCATCATATAAAACCACCTTCATCATGCCTTTAACAACGACAAAATTGTCTGCTTGCTTTTTATGATAATGCCAGGCTTTTACGACACCGGGATACGCCGTGGTTAAATAGACCTGCCCGAACTTCGTGAAAATATCATCGTCTCTTCTCAGCATCTCCGTCAATCTGCCTCTTTCATCGGGTATAACGGTCAAATGTTTTATTTTTACCCCCTCAATCTGCGTTTGCTTACTCATTGTACTCTTGCCTCCATCACTATAGGTATCTTTTACTATGCCATTTAAATTATCTTAATCTTCTTATAGATCACACACACCGGCATTAGAAATATAATCGTACGGATAAACCGGAGGTCGGAAAATGACTAAACAAGGACGGAAAGTAAAATAGCAACGAGGTGTGGTACAATACTGGGGACATTCTCAGCCCTCATCTCTCAGCCCTCAACTACTTTTTAACCTTGGAATACCTGTTGCCGGAGTACGATTATATTTTAAACTTTACTGTTTATTATCTATATATAAAAAGCCGCTATTTTTATACGGTTTCGATCTTACTGTTATCTGCAACAATAAAGGAATAGGTTTGCGGCATTTGCCGACACCCTATGATTTCTACATTGCTTCCGACAAGACTGCTGCTGATTCTCTTTCCCACATCTTTAATAGCGCTGTGATCCATCACAATACTATATTCAATTTCCGCGTTTTCGATCTCACATGCCGCATCAATTGCAGTATACGGTCCAACATAAGCATTCCTAATCGTACAATCCCCCGCGATGCTGACGGGACCTCTAAGCACGCTATTGACTATTTGTGTCCCCTTGCCTATTGTCACTTTGCCCTGTATCATAGATTGCCGGTCGAGGCAGCCCTGAATGCAAGGCTCAATTTCTTCTAACAGTCGTTGATTTGCTTCCAGCATATCCTGCGGTGTTCCCGTATCCTTCCACCAGTGCTCCAGTTCACCATAGCCGACCCTTAATCCTCTCCTTATCATTTCTTGGATGGCATCGGTAATCTCCAATTCATTGCGTTGGGACGGTTGAATATTTTCAACAGCTGAAAATATATTCTTGTCAAAAATATAAAGACCTACAATGACCATATCACTCACATACCGATTCGGTTTTTCAATCAGTTCAACAATATCACCATTTTCCAGAACGGCAATACCATACTTTTGCGGATCTTTAGCTTTATCTAATACAACCAGTGCATTGCTCTTTTTTTCATGATATTCTTTCATGAATTTACGCACATCATCTTTAATGATGTTATCGCCTAAAAACATGATAAAGGGTTCGTCTTGCAAAAAGGGCTGTGAAATTTTCACTGCGTGGGCCAGCCCTTTAGGCTGCTCTTGGTATATATAGGTGATTTTCACTCCCCAGCGGCTGCCGTCGCCAACCTCCTTCATGATTTCCTCTTTTGTATGCCCCACAACAATACCGATATCATTGATGCCTGCCTTGATGACCGATTCTATCCCATACAATAGGATAGGTTTATTCACTACAGGAAGCAGCTGCTTGGCTTTGGTATAAGTAACGGGCCAAAGCCTTGAAGCAATGCCGCCGCTCAGAATGAGTGCTTTCATGGTTTCACCCTCTCCTGTAATAATTTTTCTTCCATACCATGATATGAACGATATGCCTATTATGTTACCCTAACGCTTTACGCAAAAAAAAACCAGTGTTTTTCACTGGTTCTTTCGACTATACTTCATAATAGACCTTGTTCCCGTCTTCATTTATCTCTCTGTAAATGCCTCTTATGGTTATCTTTAGTGCGGCCGATACCTTCTTTACATCGGCGAGTTTATGCTTTTTGCATCGAATGGCATAACTGCATCCGCCTTTTGATATGCATTTGGGGGTATGAATAATACCTACATAGCTTCCATCCTTCGCTACCCGCCTTTTTACCCTGTTTGCAAGGGTGATAGACGAATATATCACCAAGTAATACTCCATCGATCTACTCCCCTTTAAGAATGATGATCGTAAATCCATAATCAATCGTGAGGTTGATATAATATATCTTACGTCATAAGGATTGAAAAAGTGAAAAAAACTTTTTTGCTTCAGTCCGCTACCATTATTTTATGTTCATCATCTCAATAATATTGTATTAAAATATGTTTTTAAGGGAGAATTTTATATTTCCAACTTTATAATCCGTTACCTATCACCAATATAAAAAGCGAAGTAACGTCTTTACTTCGCTTTTTATAATCTTCCTTATCTTCCGATAAACATTTGAACATATATTTTTCCGTACTTCGGACTATTTACGATGCCTATTCCTATTAAATTAAAGCCCTTGTTAAGAATATTTCTCCGATGTCCTTGTGAATTCATCAAGGAATTGTGTGCTGCTTCCACACTACGGTTACCCGCCAGATTCTCTCCTGCCGTTCGATAGCTCACTTTAAAACTGTTTAGCATATTAAAAGGCGAACCATAAATCGGGGAATTATGTGAGAAATAGTTTTGATCTACCATATCCTGCGCTTTAATCTGGGCCACCCGCATGACTTCTTTGTCAAACTTAAGCGGCTGGGCTCCTGCCTTCGCTCTTTCCGCATTAATAAGGTTCAGCATCCTCTGGGCTTCTTCACTGACTTCTCCGGTTGGTGTTCCGGGCTTAGGCGTCGGTGCCGGTTGGTTTGTAGGCGGATAATAGGGCTTTAAATATTTGCCCGAAGCAACCCCTACCGTATCGTTGTTTAAATGAACGACATACCAGTTACCCAGTCTTCCAAGACAAGATACAATCTGGTTTTTATAAACAATTCCCACTTTCTTGAAATAGGTAGCGGGACCGGACCTTACATTCAGGGCCGAAGCAGTCACACGCATCTGTGCAGGTAAGTTCGTACGGTCAAACGGTGTCTTGGCACCTGCTGCAACAGATGAATGGGTAATGCTCACAAGTACTGTGCATACCAGCGTTAGAATCACTAATACCGATACAACCCTTTTCATTTTCACATATATCACTCCTAAACTAAGTATTGTCAACTCATACTTAGTTTAAGCAAAAATTTGTCTTTTTATTATTGGTAAGTTATACCAATTCTTTTGGAATGATATCGATACCCAACTTTAAAATTGAATTTATATATACACAAAAAACGCAGAAGCATCGTTGTTTTGGATATTCTTTAATCCATAACCGATCAAAAGGCGTTTCAAAAAAGTAGAATGTATG
>JAKSBV010000435.1 GCA_022360955.1 Bacillota bacterium | reverse complement strand
CTTCAACAACAATCCTGATTTTATCGTCAAAACGGGACATACCATTAGCCGTACCAACAATATAATCTTCAGCAATTGGTGCATTAAATACACGTTCCTTGCCAAATTCCTGCTGCAAACCTTTGGATACATTAAAAATGCCACCTTTGTCTTTATTGGCCATGTCCTGCCCCCAAATAAACGTATCAGGATTATGCCTGAACTCAGCTTTGAGGGTTTCATTAAGGGCTGTAATCAGCTTCTTTTTCTCTCCCTCATCAGAATGAGTACCATCCGTATATTTGGCAGGCAAATACGGTTCAGGCAATACAAAGTCTTTATAACTCTCCGGAACCGGGTCCGGAGCTTTTAATGCAGCTTTATGAGCTTGCTTTATGATATTTTTTGCTTCTTCTTTTAGTTGATCAATTTCTTCTTCAGTAAGCCTCTTGTAGCGTTTTAACATGCGCTCAAACTTGGTAATCGGATCATATTCAAGCACATAATTACGCTCAGCTTCCGAACGGTACAATTCATGCCTGTCAGAATTGGAATGCGAGCGCATACGAATACAATTGGCCTGAACAATAACAGGTTCACCTGCTTCAATCACATGCTTTTTGGCCTCCGTCATAGCATTCATTGACTCAAACACATCCTTGCCGTTACAATGAATAATACGCAGGTTCTTGAAACCTGTGAAGTTATTGGCAACTTTCCGGTTTGCGGTCTGATCTGCTTTTGGAACAGAAATGCCATAGCCATTATCCTGTAGTACAAAAATAACAGGTAGCTTTTCATTTGACGCCCCGTTAATCGCTTCGTAAACATACCCTTCAGAAACTGAGGACTCCCCCTGGGAACTTATTGATACCGCTTTCTTTCCGTAATATTTAATCCCCCTGGCTGCACCAACAGCATGAAGCGTATGGTTACCGGTTAATGATGAAACATTATGGATATTCCATTCAATTTTGGCAAAGTGGTTCGACATATGCCTGCCTCCACTTGCTATATCAGTAGCTTTAGAGATACCATTCAGTATTATTTCTTCAGCAGTTAATCCGGCAGACAAAACAGTCATTAAATCACGATAGTAAGGGAAAAGGTGGTCAACCTCTTTTTCAAAGATTTGCCCAATCGCCAGTTGAATAGCATCGTGCCCGGCCGAAGGTGCATGGTACGACCAGCCTATCGCCTGCTTCAGGTAATTAGGTGCCTTATCATCAATGGCCCTGCCAATAGTAAGTAGGCGAAACCAGTCAACCAACGTTTCCTTTGGGGTAGTTTTTATTGAATATACATCAGGAACAGTTGTCATATTTTTTTGATTTTTTTTTATTCTAAGTTATATTTCTTGGTTTGGGTCAAAAGCCTCAAGGATATCTGCAATCCTTCTTAAGAAGGCCCCTCCCAGCGCCCCATCAATAATTCGGTGGTCATAAGAAAGTGACAGAAACATTTTATGG
>JAKSBV010000265.1 GCA_022360955.1 Bacillota bacterium | reverse complement strand
TCCCAATAATGGCCATCAGCTGTTATTAGGCCTGGAGTCAGACGGCTATTTCCACTATTATAAATACAATTTAGACAACAGTGAATTGACCCAATTGACAGACGGTAAATGTGAAGACTTTGGCCAGATGGGTGATAAATTGAGCCTTTCTCCCACTGGAGAGCAGTTTGTTTTTGCCTCTAATCGCCATCATCGGGTTGAGCGGCAGCTTTATATTTATGACTTGAATAAAGATAGTTTAAAACAAATAACCGATCTGCCGGTTACCAATACGCTGCCTTCCTGGTCTCCAGATGGTACAAAAATTGCCTATCTGCATGCCGATAAACGGCGCAATGGCGATTTATGGGTGTATGATTTAGGCTCCGAGGAAAGCTGTCAGCTGACTGATTCCATGCCAGCAGGTTTGGCTGAAAAAATTCAGGAATCAGAATTAGTTACCTATAAGGGTGCGAATAATTGGGATATTGATGCGTTTTTATACAAGCCGGCAGGCTTTGATGCCAGCAAAAAGTACCCGGCCATTGTTTGGGTACATGGTGGTCCTGTCAGACAAATGCGCGGCAGTTGGCATCCGTCAGGCGGCTATTCACATTTTTATGTGTTTAATCAGCATCTGGCCAGCCAGGGATACGTGGTGTTATCGCCTAACTTCAGAGGCGGTATTGGTTATGGCAGCGAGTTCAGGTACGGCCTGTATCTGAAAAAAGGGGTTGACGATACTATTGATATTGTCAATGCCGGTCGGTATTTAAAACAACTGCCCTTTGTTGATGAAAACAGGGTTGCGGTTTACGGCCTGAGCTATGGCGGCTACATGACCCTGCATTCACTCACTCAGTACCCAGAAGAGTTTGCTGCCGGTATTAACCTGGCCGGTTTATGGGATATTGCCCAATGGGCTCGTTGGATGAAAGAAATATATGAGAACTATAATGGAGATGCTTACTTTGGGGGTAATATTGAAGAGCGCCCAGATTTATGGTCATTGGGTTCACCGGTTACCTACAAGGAAAACCTGTGCAAACCATTGATGAGCCTGCAGGGCACAGCTGATCCCAATGTCGATTTTGATCAGCTAAACAGCCTGGTAAAGGACTTAACTAAAATGGGGTCTCAGCACGAAGCAATCTATTATCCCGATGAAATGCACACCTTCCGCTGGCGGCATACCTGGCAGGATGCACTGCCTCGGATGGTTGCGTTTTTTGATCAATACCTTAAGGGGTAGGTGGCTTCGTTTACACGGAGCTTCCATAATCAAGGCTATCTCTGCGTTGTACGCTAAAATTTTTCCATAGATATATTAGCCCGTATTATCTATGTGAAAAATTTTAGCTACGCCTTGATCTAGCATTGACTCTGAAAGCCTGGGCTTAATGGTACTTGAAGGCGGTTATAAGCTAGCTTCGTTGCACTGTGCTCCTATAATTAAACCTATATCTCCGTCAAACGAGAAAAGCTGCTTAAAGATATACCAGTGCGTATTATCTTTGGCGCAGCTTTCTCTATTCCTTGATCTAGCCTCAACTCTGTGAGCCTCTGCTTAATGATACT
>JAKSBV010000134.1 GCA_022360955.1 Bacillota bacterium | reverse complement strand
ATCCATTGCCTTGTTTTGGCAATGCCCTGTTCCAGATTCACCGCCGGCCGCCATCCCAGCAGTCTCCTTGCTTTATCATAATTACATAACAATTTCATGATTTCACTCTGCGGATGGATATGGGGCACATGCTCTATTTGACCTTCGTCCTGCGCAATCAGCTTTGCAAGGCCATTAATAGAAATATCCCGGCCCGACCCGGCATTGACGATTTCTCCGTTGACCCGGTCGGAATACCCTGCTTCTGCCACAAACCTTGCACAATCCTCCACATACAACAGATCCCTTGTCTGCGTCCCTTCTCCGTAAATCGTCAATATCTCTCCCCTCAGACTCCTTTTAATAAAGATGGCTGCAACCCCGCCTTCACCTCCGGTCTTTTGAAAGGGACCATAGGTATTGAAAGGCCGTACCACAACGACAGGCAGTCGATAGGCGTACCAATAGGAAAGCACCATATTTTCTCCCGCAATTTTACTGCCGGCGTAGGGCGAAGCCGGTTTTGTCCGGTGCATTTCCGTGATGCCTTTGGCGTCCTCCGCCCGGTCATAGACCATACAGGTACTCATGAATACCATTTTGGTATTATTTTTTTTACACTGCTCCAGCACATTAAAGGTGCCGATCGTATCGTTTTCAAAAGTTGCCCGGGGGTCATCAATGCTGTCCTGCACATTGATGCTTGCACCCAGGTGATAGCAGATATCCATGTTATTTTTAAACAGCCTTTCCAGCGCTGCAATGTCTTTGATATCTCCTTTTAAAAAGGCCGCCAGATTTCGCTGATTCCTAAATGCCTGAATATTTTCCATTCTGCCGTTGGACAAATCGTCTAAAATCCACACGTTATGCCCGTCATCCAAAAGTTCTTTCACGACCCAGCGCCCGATAAATCCCGCACCGCCGGTTACCAATATATTCAAACCTATCCTTCCTTTCATTTTTAGTTCGGAGTATCCGGGTGTTGGCTGTAAAATCAGCCGTCGGTGACCCCAAATTTTCATCGCTCAACAACCGGTACTGATTTTCCGTTCTCAATGACCTCCAAAAGGCTCTCAATCACATAGTCTGCCTCTTCTTCCTTCATCTTGGGAAAGAGGGGCAGGGTGATAATGCCTGCATAAAGCTTTTCTGCGTTAGGACATTGTCCCTGTCTATAACCCAGCTTCCGGTAATAGGGATGGTCGTATACGGGGATATAATGTACGTTTACGCCTATATTTTTCTGCCTCAACGCTTCAAAAACGTCCCTTCTTCCGATGTTCAGCTTATCCAGCTTCAATTGTATAATGTATAAATGCCATGATGACTTTACAGCTTCAAGCTGGTAGGGGATGATTAGTTCCTCTATATTTGAGAAAGCTTTGTTGTACTTCTCTACATATGCCCGCCTCTTCTGCAAGAAAAGCGGCAGCTTTTCCAATTGCTTGATCCCCAGTGCAGCCTGAATATCCGTCATTCTGTAGTTATATCCTAAAAAATGCTGTTCATAGTACCACGGCCCTTCGTTTTTCAGCAGCTGCTTGCTGTCTCTCGTAATCCCATGGGTTCGGAACATCATTAATTTGTTGTACAGGGCTTCGCTGTTTGTAGTAACGGCTCCGCCTTCGCCGGTTGTAATATGCTTTACCGGATGGAAGCTAAAAGTGGTCATATCCCCAATACTGCCGATTTTTCTTCCTTTATATTCCGCACCTAATGCGTGGGCGCCATCTTCTATGACGGCTAATCCGTTGTCCCGCGCCAGCTTTAAGATTAGATCCATATCACAGGGCTGTCCGGTAAAATGAACAGGAATAATCGCTTTGGTCTTGCGAGTTATCTTGCTTTCAATGTCCTTTGGATCAATATTATAGGTACGGGGATCGATATCTGCAAAAATAGGCCTGGCGCCCATGTACAGCGCGCAATTGGCAGACGCAGCAAAGGTCATCGGCGTTGTGATGACCTCATCTTCTTCTCCTATGCCTGCCGCAAAGCAGGCTGCATGAAGCGCGGCCGTTCCGTTTGCAACGGCAACCGCATACTTTGCGCCGGCCGCTTCTTTTAATTTATCTTCAAATGCGTTGATTTTGGGGCCTGTGGTGAGGTAATCGCTTTTTAACGTTTCCAGGACCTCTTGTATGTCCTCCTCGTCGACCCACTGTTGAGCATAGGGTATATAATGATGCATTCCTATCACCTTTTTCTTTCTATGATATGCAGAATTTTAGAAAAGGTTCCCCGGTGTCTTGAGGAGATATACTCTATTGAATGGGGTGGATATGGATAACACATCATAGACGGCTATTAAGCCCATTATTTCCCATTAGAGAAAAAGGATATTGTGGAGTAAACCTTACGGAGAAGCTTAGAACTTCTTAACGCAGTGGAAGGGAAAAGCACCAATTGTCTGAGCGATAGCGAGTTTTGGTGCGGCCTGAGCAAGTTTAGAAGTCCTTAGCTTCGGAGTATCCGTTTATGGAATAATATTCTTTTTCCTTTATGTTTTTGCTATACATTAGCTTAGTTTGACATCTAGTGTGCGTTTATCTATAAGACATGTTCCTTTAGAATTTCAGATACGACATGATACGGGAAGTGAGAAATAAAGGACAAAATATAGTGATCTAGTCTTTCTTGTCCATCGAAAGGACCGAGCAAAACAAAAACCCTGGTTCGGATATCCAAACCAAGGTTTTAATGTTCCATTTTACGCTTTTTATAATCGTTCATTCTCTTGTACTGCAGAATCTTTTCTTCCCTATTGATCATCGATTTATTTAACGGAACCATGATCTCAAGGAGCATCTTTCTGTACGCTTCCTTGTTTTTTACTTCCAGCAGCTTGATGTCATCCGTCAGCTTTTCTATTTCCGCCACCAGCTGCTGCATTTCCTTCAGGTTGATCTGCTTTGACAGCGCAGCTGCAAAATATTCTTCCGATCCCGCCTTTGTTTTAACATCATCATACTGCTGCTGGAATGAATCGTCCAGTACAAGTACCTTTTCTATCAGTATCTGCTTATCCCGGCTGAGGGATAAAAACGTTTTAAACTGTTTTTGGGCTATGGCCTCGGACTGCTCCTGGGTCAGCCGATAAATTTCCTGTAAAAATTCCCATTTCTGCTTCGTAATCTCCAGCATCAGCCCTGCATCTCTTTTTTAGCCAGTTTCATGGCTTCGGCCCATGTGTCGCGAAGTTCACGGGTAAGGGACAGCATTTCTTTTAATAAACCCGCGTCCTTCTTCACATTGGCTTGTGTCAGACTGCTACGGATAAAGTCATATAAGCTATGCAAATTTTGAGATAGGTCGTAATCCATATTCAGCGTATGCATCAGTTCCGTAAATATATCTTGAGCTCTTATAATGGCATTATGCGCTTTTTCAATTTCATTCGTTTCCATATAAGCTGCTGCTTTGTTTTCAAATTTAATCGCTCCGTCATACAGCATCAAGGTTAACTCTTCCGGCGTAGCCGTCATTACGGTATTTTCTACGTATTGATCGGTCATCTTGTTTGCACTGTTCTGTGCATAAGCTGCAGAGATTACAGGCTGTGCGGAAGCCGGTTTAACATCTTTATTTTCCCGTTCTACCCGTTTCGCTTTCAGCGGATTCAGATCGAACTTCTGATATGCTGCATAAGGATTATTGATTGCCATGGTCTACACCTCATTTTCCGATTTTTTTGTCTATAAAATACCCGTTTGCCTGCGTCTGATGCTTGAAATATCCATTGGTCAATGCTTTTTTGCCCTGATGCATATGCTGCATTGATTTTTCCATTTCTTTTTTCAAATGCTTTGCATTTACTAAATTTTGTTGATCGATTTCATATATTTCTTTTATTTTTAATGCCATATGCTGTTCCATAGTCTTTATCTTGTCGTCGGCACCATGGGTGTGCGTATTAAATTGCTTCATCATACGGTTGATCTTTTCTATTTTGCCAATGAGCTGATTCTTCTGTTCAATCAATGTTACCAGAAGGTTTTCATTCCCGCTCTCAATAGCGCCGCGCTGCCGCACCGTAGCCTCATGCATCTGCTCTATACAAGTCAGTTTACAACGTAATAATTCATCATATTTGACATCTGCTTGTTTCAAACTATCAACCACCTGTTCCAAACTGCGAAGCCAGCCATTGAGACTGCGAATTCATCTGAAAAATCGCCTGTTCCAATGCAGTAAACCGCCTATAATAATTATTTTCTTTATCAATTAAGCGATTGTACATTGCCTCTATTGCGTCTTCATAATCCTCGATTTCCTCATACAGCATATTACTAAATTCCGATGCATCGTTCGTTATACCTGCTTTTTCGAGCAGAACCCCTTTGTTGTCATCATTATCCCGAAAGGTTGAAATATTATCTTCTATGATATCAAAAAGCCTATAGGCCAAGCCTTCTTCTTTATATCTAACCGCTTTCTCGTCTGCTTTCAATGTTCTGTAACCGGTGGGATAGGAAACCGATTTTTTACAAAATAAGTTCATAACACCATCCGGATCATCTTCTATGGCTTTCTTCAGTTTTTCTTCATCAATAATAAGCTTTCCTTTGTGTTTATAGGTATCTGTTGTAATCCCTATATTGTGCAGCATCTTTGAGACCCCTTGAACAGGATCATACAATGCCCTTCTCATTCTATCCACTATCTTTTCGAGGGTAGAATCATTCCGCAGCAGACCCGTCTTGGCCATTTTTTCCCATTTTTCAATCTCATCTTCGCTCATGGCCTCTTTCTCTTCGGCCGTTAAGGGCAAATAATCACGATCATATTCTTCCCCCAGTTTACTGTTGATGGTTCCGATCATCTCATTGTATTTGGCTACGAAGTTTGAAATGTTATCGTAAACTGCCTCCACATCCTGGGTCAATGAGATGGTTTGTGCCTCCGTACTTTCTTTCAATAAAGTATATTTTATGCCCTCCACCGTAAATGTATTGCTGCTTCTTGTCAATTTCTGCCCGTCCAGCGTGACAACCGCATCTTCACCGGCCGTATAAGCCGTCACATCGGCAGAAGCCAAAAACGTACTTCCTGTTTCACTTAGCTGCAAGGTGTCTCCTACACCGGTCTGCTTCGCAGTGAATTTAAAGGTATCGTTTATCTCATCATACTGCATGGTTACCTGTGCTGTTTCGTCACTATTGATTTCATTCATCATACTTCTAAGGGTCGTATCATGGGAAAAACTAAATACTTTCCCATTAATGACAAGGTTCATATTCCCGCCGCCATCAAATTCAAAGGGCGTACTCATCTTATTCCGAATATCCGCCAATGTATCGCCCGTACTGATTCGGTTGCTAACATTGGCACCTGTCCCAAAGCCTAAATCAGCCAAGGCACTGTAAGCGCCACCGCTTAATTTGATATTATGTACACCGCTGCCGGCTTCGGGAACAAAGCCTAAAATACCGCCGCCGGTATCTTCAACCCTAATCTTCCCCGCTCCGACTGCATTGTCAACGGCATTTTGAAGCGAAGCCACATCGGTGATACCGGCGTCTATGGTGATCTCTTTATGGGTACCGTCCACCGTAATAACAAAGCTTTTACCGGTCGCGGCACCAAAGTCAGCGGCCGCCGTACCTTCCACCTGCCCGGTGACACCGGACGCACTCTGCCTTACCGCTGCCGTAGCCAAATTGGTCACCGTAATGCTGTGGCTGCCCGCCATTGCTGTGCTGCTTCCCTCTGCTGTCACAACCGTACTGTCGGTCGAAACAGCGGAATATTTTTTATAAGCATTCTGGGACAGCATATTACTTTCCGACTTCAACAGATTAAAATATTCATCTTTGAAACCCCTCAAAAGGTTGATGATCTCCCGATACTCGAATTGTCTCCATTCCGCAAGCTGCTTCTTCTGATGCAATCTGTCCAGCGGCACTCTTTCGGCGCGCATCAAATCCCGTACCATTTGGTCCGTATCAAGCCCCGTTGCCAGACCTCCAAACCTAAAATTATTACTGGCCCCGCCAATCATCATAATAGATCCCCCTCTTCTCTTTCCTATCTTCTTTCATCCACAATAATCCCTGCCATCTCCCACATTTTCGCCACCATATCCAATATCTTCTCGGACGGGATTTCCCTTATCATTTCCCCTGTTTCTCTATTAAACACTTTCACCACGATTTCGTGGGTTTCTTCGTGAATTGAATATTCAAACGTAGTGTATACCCCTTGAATGGCTTTATTGGCTCGCTCAATTGTTTCTATGATTGCTTTTTCCGAAACAGAAATATTATATGGCTCATTTCTGCCCTTATCCATTAATTGCTGAGAACCTGGCAGCCTCCCGGGCGATGGTCCCATATCCTGTACATTCACTTGGGTCTTCTGCCCCTTGGCAATCTCCACCTCTCTCCCATTATCCGCTGTTTGAACGGAATAATTTCGTTGATTTACCGCTGTTCCTTCAACTCTCATGCTCGTCCCTCCCTGGCCATTTATTCTCCTACTATGTTTATCGGAAACTTACTGATAAATATTTAATGAAAACTACCCGATCCGTCATTTTTTTATTTGAGATGGATGATAGGTATATCAAACAGGAAAAAGAATGTACATGCCCATTCAGGAAAGGGAGCTGGGGACAGACCCCCAGACACACAAAAACCGTGTGGGTCAAACGGAAGTGGGAGTGATCAGACAGGAACACAACGGTAATCGGCACAAAATGTCGTGTGCGGTGGGGAAAAGATAGATATTGCTGCAATATCCGCAGAATCCACTGCGCTTTATCAGGATGTAACCCTAGGTCTAATAATCTTCTCAACACACTTCTTCCAAGCCATAAACGCATGCGTCGTTGCTTCAACCGCATTATCCAGTTCCTGATAGTTTCTGTTTTCATATAATTTCACTGTGCTATAGATGGATCTGTTTAGGTCAAGTTTGCTTTGCCTCACAGTATCATTTTGTAACGCTTTTAATGTATTTTCTAT
>JAKSBV010000141.1 GCA_022360955.1 Bacillota bacterium | reverse complement strand
TCCCCTCCTGTCAATCCTGAACTGTTTAAACGCAATCACAACACCAAACATGGGTAAATATCGAAATAATAAATGCCATACCGCACCGGGCAATACCATCAACAATAACACCCGGTTTTTTTTCAAATGCCGTAAGCACGTACGCATTCCCCGCATTTTTGCACCTCCGTCAATGGGTATTCTTTCATCACTGCTATATTTCCAACTTTACAGTGCGTTATCTCTCTGTACAGTATATTATATTTTTACAAACTCCAAAAGTTGAAATAGTTTAGTTTTACTGGACAAATTAAAGTTTTTGTTAAATTTTTGTTCAAAAGACTTATCTTTTTTAGTATAATTGTACATAAGGAGGGTGAGCGGATGGTAAAAAGACTCGCATTGCTTTACAGACATCATTTTAAAAAAAAATTATTCAACAAAATATTTGTTACCTACTCTATTATTACAACACTTTCCCTACTGGCCCTTGCTTTTTTTATATCGGCTCACCTGATTCAAACGTCAAAGCAAAAAGAGTTAATCCACAATCAACAGATTTTAGAAGACATCGGAACCTATTTTAAAAATAAATATGATGCATCCCAAAAAATGCTGCGCCCGCTCTATAACCACTACCATTTTATCCCTTTTATGACCTACGATTACGACCAATTTCTTGCCTACAGCTTAAAAACCTATATGAACCACAATACGAATGCCTTTCGTAATATCGATAATTATCTGCATTCATGCTTTTTGCGGGATAGTGATATTCAGAATATCATTCTTTACAACAGAGGGAACCATTTTTTCTATATTTCTTCTGAAAATAACGCCAGGACCAATTATTTATTCGCACCCGATGCTATGAAATTTGCAGAAAAAATAAATGAAATTAGCCACAGCCACGATTTTTTCAACCCTTATCTCTGCACCGATTTGAATATTGCTGCAAGTTCCCAGCCCGCTTTCACCATCGTAACCGGCATCAACAATCCGGCCACACTTGAAAACATAGGCAATCTAATCATTAACTACAACCTGGCGGGCATCTCCAAATCCTATGCAAAATACGAAAAAACATTAAAAGGGTATATTCTCATATTGACCCAAGACGGCAATGTTGTTTTTGATTCTTCCAACCGCTACTACGGAAAAAAATATCCTTATTTTCATTTGCTGCACAATACGTCGGAATCCTTGATGTTTGAAGAAGAATCCATCGTCAACATTCATACTTTGGGAATGCCCGACGTAATCATCGCCGGCATCATTCCGGAGTCCGAACTGCTTGAAGGGTCCAAAATCATGCAAAGAACAATATTTATTATTGCACTGTCTTGTATTCTGGGAGCCATATTGCTGACCTATTTTAATATGCTTATCTTTTCTAGACGAGCCGATAGCATTATGGGGGCCATGAAAGAACTGCAGCAGGGGAATTTCTCTGCTAGAATACCCATCGATCAAAACGAGGATGAATTAACACAGATTGCTATTAGTTTTAATCGTATGTGCAAACATCTTAATACCTATATCGACAAAGTATATCTATCGGAAATCAAACAAAAAAATGCAGAGTTAATTGCCCTTCAAACGCAAATAAACCCTCATTTTCTGTATAATACACTGGAAGCCATTCGCATGAGGGCGGTGTCTAAGGGTGTACACGATGTCGGCGAGATGATTTATATTCTAGCAACATTATTTCGGCATTCGGTGAAAAATGAAATGCTCATCAGCATATCGGACGAAGTAGAACATTGCAAGCTCTATTTGGCGTTATTTCAGATTCGATACCGTGATAAACTAACCTTCAAAATCAATATTGAAGAAGAAATACTGACCTACAGCATCATTAAATTCTCTCTGCAGCCGATCATAGAGAATTATATCGTACACGGCATCCAATTAGATATGGCCGACAATATCATAGAGATTAAAGGATATAGGGAATGTGATGAGATTTATTTTACGATTGCCGATAACGGTATGGGCATTGAAAAAGAAAGGCTGGCACTTTTGAAAGCCTCTCTTCAAACACCCAACCATTCGTCCGCCGCAGCAATCGGATTATCCAATGTGAACGAACGGCTGAAAATCATCTATGGCGATCAATATGGCATTAGCATTGACAGTACAATAAACATGGGTACATCCGTTTCCGTTAAAATTCCGGCTCAGAAAAGGGGAGAGTAGAGAAATATGTACAAAGTATTTATCGTAGATGACGAACCGTTTATTCTAGAAGGGCTTCGCGCCATTATCCGTTGGGAAGAGTATGGCTTAACCATTATCGGACAGGCTTCAAACGGAGCGGACACCTTGGCCTTATTGCACGATATGGATACGGACATTGTGATTACAGACATCAAAATGCCGAAAATGAATGGCTTGGAGCTTATACAGAAGGTAAAAAAAATGCGCCCCAATGTGAGATTTATCATTTTAAGCGGTTATAACGATTTTGATTATGTAAAAGAAAGTATCACCCTCGGGATTGAAAACTATCTTTTAAAGCCTATTAATGTACAAGAGTTAATATCCACCCTGCAAAATACGGTTCACAAAATTGCAAAGGACAGGAACAAGACAATTTATGCACACAAAGATTGGGAAATCCTCAGGAGCAATATCCTTTACCGGTGGCTGACAAATAACATAGAGCCCAGGGAATTAAGGGAGCGGGCAAGTCTTCTTCATATCAGCCTGAATTGCCCCTATTATATCGCTGCCGTCATAAAAATTCTATTTGATGTCCGGAAGGGCCATACTCCCTCTGATCCAAAAGCATCTCAGATTGCTGACGAAGCCCATGCCTTATGTCGTCAAACGCTGCAATCCTTTGCTTTTGAGTCCGATATTTGTTTTTGTGACCCGGAGGATCATATTGTCCTTGTATTCGGCCGAAATACCGTAGAACAGCAAAAAGAAACCATCAAAGAAGTACTGCGGCGAATAGGGTCAAATATACAAAGCACTCTAAATGTAGATGTGTGTATTACGCTGGGAAACACCGAATCTTCCTATTTAACCGTCCATGAAAGCTATGCAAATGCCAAGAATGCACTGGCGTATCACCTGGTAACCCCCGACAATGACATCATTGATTTTGAAGAAATACAGTTTTTCACCCCTCACAGACCGATTGATTTACGAATAGAGTGGGCCGTTTTTTCAAAACTGCTGATTTCTCAAGATACGGATGCACTGTTCAGTTTTATCGACGATACCTTTGAGACATTACAAGCCAATAAAACCCTAGCACCTTCCCATATTCATTGCCTGATCATTGAAATACTCTTGAATATCGAAAACACGCTAAACGCTTTAAATATTCAAGATTTTTCCCTATCCAATGATTATAAAAGTTTGTTTGAGAATCTTTTGAAGCTGCAAACGGTTCAACAATTAAAAGAAATGGTGAAAAACACCCTCCGCAAGACTATCGATTGCCTGGCCTCAAAAGAACAGACAGCGAATCCGGTTATAACACGCATTCTAAATTACATTAACGTCCATTATGCGGAAGAATTATCTTTAAAAACCCTTGGTGCCGCTTTCAATATCAATGCGACTTATCTAGGGCAGATTTTTCAAAAAGAAACCCAAGAAGTCTTTTCAAGCTATGTCAACAAATTAAGACTGCAAAAGGCAAAACAGATGCTGCTGGATACCAGTCTAAAGGCCAATGAAATCGCCGCAAAAGTAGGCTATACCGATTCCAACTATTTTTATAAAATATTCAAAAAAAATATCGGTATTTCTCCTACGGCATTTAGGAAATATAAAAGTATTGTTTGAGAGCTATCGCCCCCTCTTCTAAGAGGCATAGTCCCCGAATATATATGAATCGGAGGGGATGAATATGAAAAGAATCTTAATCATCACAACATACAGACGTCTTTTTACAATATTAACATTGTTGATACTTGTGGGCCTATTGGTTTATCTGCTATTCATTGATATCGTTGAATGGAAGCGGATTGAAACGCATAGCGTAAAGCACGCCTTTTCAAATATTGAATGCCCTATCACTTTAGACCGACTCAGAAAGATGAACCGGGGACCTATATATATCACTTCATTTTACGGTTGCACAAATATAAATTGATCGGTCTCCAAATCATGTACACCGATTTTATTGTCATATTCGTCAAAGGGATACCTATAGGAGAGAAATTGCAGTAAAAGGTCTATTTGATCTTTTAATCTGTCGGTGGGCGTAGCATTGGAAGCCTTCATCGCATTTACATCAAACCCAAGTATTTGAAATTCCTTTAACAGCATGCCAAAATGATGATATTGTGATTCGCCTGTTACATACAATGCCTTCATTTTAGTTACAATATCACATAAGTTCAGATAATCCTCTGTCATCTTTGCTTTTGCTTTTTCAAACACCGTCGTATCTACAAGCAGCAGGAAAGGCTTCACTAAATTATACCGTGATTTTGTTCCTCTCATAAAGTTTTCATAATATAGCGTACTAGCTCTCACTACCCTGTACATATTACACCATCATCCTTTTTAAAATCCATATATATGTTTAAACTTTTCCAGATTCTTTGCATATTTTTCTTTCCGATTATCATAAACAATATTCTCATAAGTTTCTTCAATGCATTTTTTTAATAGTTCTCTTCTGACATCATGAATCAGTATGTCAATATCCTCCATATCCTTTTCGGACAATCTGTCAATCTTAGATGCAATAATGTCTTCCCTGGAAAAAATATAGACAGATATATTTGTAAATCCTTCTACTTTCTCTGCTCTTTTAGCATAATTCAAAGGAATTGCAGCAACATAAGCGGTTAATAAATCATAGGGTTCCAAAAGCTTTAACACCTTCGCCAGTTTTGCAGAATAACCTCTGTCAACAAAATCAAAATCTCTGGTTGCACGATCAATATATCCTGCTAATATACATGCAGTACCACCGGCAAAATAAAATGCTAAATCAATTTTCCCGAATGTACTTCCCACTAAATTATCCACTAATTTCAGGTCGAATAAAAGCTCTTCTCTATTTCTCAAATGATTCACATCCATTATGCAAATAAGATACCTCATATTTCTTACTATTCGTATTATACCCCATTTATTCAAGTGTCGCAAGAATGCCGGGTGTATAAATTTTGGCAGAAGAAAATGATTCTGAAACCTGCTATTCCAAGACTCAAAAGTGGTTGAGGGTTGAGAATTCGGATGAGATAAATGGAAATATTTTTATGCTTTCTACTCCTTTTAAAATATTACTTTTTGAGAAAAATAATGAATGTTAACCGATTTAAGCTGCATTAATATATAGTAGGCAAAAATAATACTTGGAATGGATGACGGTGGGATGAATATGGATGTTAAAGTAACTTTGTGTAAATCAATCGGTCAGTTATTTCCTTTACCTGTGCACCCCTTTAACTTGCAGAATCAACAAGTGAAAAGCTATGCACAATGGCAATATGAAAAAGGTGAAGAAACCATCCATCACTATTTGGAGAACATATCGAAAGAGGACATGTTAAAAGACAAAATGATACTGGATATCGGCTGCGGGGCAGGGGGCAAATCCTTATACTATGCCTCCAATAAGGCTAAAAAAGTGTATGGTCTTGATATTGTCAAGGGTTATAAGCACGAAGCCTATCGTTTAGCAGTCGAAAAAAAACTGGTTGACCGATTTGAATTTGTTTTAGGCGATGCCGCACAGCTTGTATTTAAAGACAAATTCTTTGACGTGATTATGATGAACGATGCGATGGAACATGTGCAAAAACCGTTAAAAGTATTACAAGAATGTTATCGTGTCTTAAAACCGGGCGGAAAACTGTATATTAATTTTCCCCCTTATTATCACCCCTATGGTGCACACTTGAGCGACGTCATTAGCTTCCCGTGGATACATGTCATATTTGATGATGACACCTTGATCAAGGTATACAAATATTTTGTTCAAAATTTCTCGGATGGTGAAGAAAGAATTGCGCTAAGAATCTCAAAGGATCACCGGGGAAAAGAGTATTTTTCATATATAAATAAAATGACCGTTAACCGTTTTGTTACGCTGTTGGCGCAAACAGGATTTCAACATGTATATCATAAAGAAGTTCCTTTAAGAAAGTTTTTGAAACCTTTGATTTACGTGCCCTATTTAAGAGAAGGCTTTATAAAAACGGTGGTTTGTATTTTAGAAAAAGCCGTGTAGATTTGGGCATTTTTCACCTAAAAATACACGGCCTTTCGTATTACATATTGGCCATATCGGCCAGTACGCTGTCAGCCTTCTCAATTACCAATTGAATATCTTCTTCGGTATGTGCTGCCGACGTACAGAACCTAAAATTGTTTAGCACCCCTCTTTGCTTCATCATACCGGCAAATGCGGCTGATTTCATGATATCTGCGTTTTCAATGGCATCTTTGTGGTTTATGATTTTATCCTTATCTGTAAATACAGGGAACCATGCGCCGGACATA
>JAKSBV010000196.1 GCA_022360955.1 Bacillota bacterium | reverse complement strand
TGATTTATTCAGTAATTTCATGCCCTCATTAACAGCGTGCTCTTGGAACGTAACAATGTATCTTCCGGTGTATCCCTCCGTAGCATTGTTCAAATAACTGCTGCCGTTATTCATAAAAAAATCTCCTCCGTAATAAAATCATTTTAGTTTCACAAAATATATTATTTCATAAAACAATGAAAGTATTCGGATCTTAAATTAAATTCTGCAATAAGAAAAAGAAGAGCCGTATGATATGATACGTCCCTTCTTATAATATCAAATTTATAAGCCAAATAAACATAATTTTATTCCTTATATATTCTCTCTAAGTCCACCAGTTCTACATTCAGCTCCTTAGCCTTTTCTTTCAATTCTGTTGTAAAACCTGATTTGGAAAACAAAAAATAATACTTATTCGTATACTGCTTCAATATTTTACTTTTTTCAAGCAATTCATTATAAATATCGACGCCCACTAATTCATTTCTCCATTTACATTCTCCAAAGATAGCATTTTCATTGTCCACTGCAAGAATATCAATTTCCTCTTGCCGTTTTTTGGCCGGATGATTCCCCCACCATCTGCCGATTCTTCCGAATACAAACGGCAAAGATAAATCATTAAAAGTATATCTGTATCATAATAAGAGTACAAACCAATGATCCGAAATGTTTAAACTAAACCCTTTCTTGCTATAAATAATCCTGTAGACTTTGTAATTTTCATCTCTTTTTGGATACGTATCTTCTCTTGTACATAATGATAGAAATGATCTAGCTTTTCACCTGCTAATACGGATGTGATATCTCCTGGCGAAGACAAAAAATATGAAACAATAGGTTCTGCATTGTCAACAACCAGATAATCGTCATATAGGTGACATGAAACATCTTCAAAAAAATTGCTAAGCAGCTTCTTACCGTTTTCAAGACCGAATCTTTTAGTATATCGTTCTACGGAAAAATCAGTAGTTGGTTCAAACCCTTTTATTAACATATCCAACTCTTTCATATGTTCATTTCCTATTGTTGAGGCATAAAAATATCCCCCTGGTTTTAAAATACGGTTAACTTCCGTGAGTGCTTGATTGATATCCGGTACATGGTATAACATATGATTGGCAATAACCACATCAAACTTTTCATCCGTATAAGGGATGTTTTGAACATCAACTGCCTCATAATGAAATTGCTTATTATATTCTTGTAAATTATTACGAGCATTTGATAAGATCCCTTCTGAAAAATCCGATAGGATTATACGCACATGATTGGGAATACGATCAATATTGATTTGCCATAGGACACCGTTACCGCAGCCTAATTCAAGAACGTTATCTCCGCTTGATATGCTCATTAGATCGTAGAGCCAATGAAACCAGTTATGTTTATTAATATTGTATTTATGTAGATCTATACGAGCGTTTAAATTGGACTCATCTTTGTACTGCTGATTTAGTAATTCTTGTCTGTCAACTATATTTTTGATAATGCTCCTCCCCCTTCGTTACACTAGATAAGCAGATATGAAAAAACCAATAGATTTTGAAACACTTCATTCTATAACTAGACTATAACTAGAAATATATCAAAAATATACATTTTTGTAAAGTGATTTTTATAAATCAGGTATGCTTCGTTGTTGGCCTTTAT
>JAKSBV010000146.1 GCA_022360955.1 Bacillota bacterium | reverse complement strand
GCGTTAATATCATTAAGCAAGTAGTTAATACGAGAGAGCTTATCTTGAAACAGCTTAATCTCATTTTCGATATGTATCTTATGGGCTTGGTAGATTTCAGTTATCTCTATATTGGTATTACTAACTAGCGCCTTTTTGATTTTATCAATAGAAAGTCCGATTTGTCTTAGGGCTATAATTCTATTTAAATCTAAAAGTTGTTTCGCCTCGTAATAACGGTACCCGTTAGTATTATCTATGAAAGATGGTTTCAATAGACCTACTTCGTCATAAAATCTTAGGGTTTTTGTGGTTGTTTTTGCAAGCTTTGAAAAATCTCCTATACGAAACACCACGTTCACCTCTCTTACTGTATTTTTTTGACCCTATTTAAAATAATACTCAGCCATTTCCTCATAAGCATTAAGGGAAACAGAGTCTTTGTTTATACCAAGCTCTTGTTCCAATTTGTTATTCAAATCATAGCCTCCTTATTTATTAAAATATGATAATGATGGGGTGCTTCTATTATAATATGTTTTTGAGAAAATTGGAAATATGGATATTGCTGCATATGCTGATAATATATTGATGATCAAAAACGTGCTCACTTTTTAATGATATTGTTTACGACAGCAATCAAAAAATGCTGACATGATGATTTGTGTGTTTTCATATATTTAAATGAAAAGGAAGTGACGGTGTGGTTATTTCACTTAAAAGGGTTATAAAGCCTGCAATGGGGATTATGCTATTATTAGTTTTAATAACTATTTTATGGATAATATTGGCGAACAGAACAAACAAATTTGTAATGGGTGGTTATCTATATAACATATATAAGGCAGAGCAAGAATATTCACAGCATGTATTTAATCCTAATCATGATTTTGCACAAGAATCCGAAAGGTTTCAAAGACCGTCAAAACAACCTGCTTTGAAACTGAAATATTCGCTTCAAGATTTTGAAGTTATGCCGCCTCAACACCCGTCGGTAAATATGATCTTTCATTCGCCTGTTGATGTCATACATGCTTATTATGCTATTTTAAAAGATGCTTCAAATATGATAGATTTTTGTGGAGGGTGTGGGACCATAGGAATGGCAAACATTCCTTATCCTTATGCTTATGACCTTTTGACCGGTGAAGCAAAGCAAGAAATGTCTTTAGATGAATATATAACCTCCTTTGCCGGGGTAGGCCATACAACCTTGTTAAAACTTATTCCGGTTTATGCACCTCCGGATACCCCGGAAAATATCAACTATCATATGGTTGAAATTGAAATCGTTACAGGTCCAAAATGCAGTGAGGCAGATGGAAACAGACCGCAGCCTTCCTATTTTGCTTATTATTATGGTCTTGTAACAACTGAATTTAAATCTTCCGAGGGATGGAAGATTAAATCAATAGATTACATTCCGGAAGACTTCTTATGTGCACCCTTCCATCATTGGTATTGGGAAAGTACGGCTGTTGTTGAGATTATTTTCGGAGGGTGGTATGGCCTGGTTGATGAAATTGAAAAAGTTGATAGGGAAGGATCAAACATTACAATCTATGCCAAAGGCAAAGGTAACAGATACAGATTTGATGCCGTAAGGCTCACAAATGGTGAAGATATTTTCCTGCGTGAATATATCCGGAAGAATGGAAGGTGGCAAGAAGTTGATTATATGGTTGAAGAATATAAACATTTAAAATTCTCAATTTGGAGAAT
>JAKSBV010000248.1 GCA_022360955.1 Bacillota bacterium | reverse complement strand
GTAATTGATCTTTTCGACAAAACTCTGTCTGTCCATTGCATAAGCTAATGCCTTACGGATATTTACATTTTGAGTGTACGGGCTATTAACATGATTGAACCTGATATAAAACACAACCAAATCGGACTTACTCTCCAGTTCTGTCAAGCCATACTGCTCAATGGTTGCAACATCTTGGAAATCCAAAATATCTTTTGCCTGTATCGCCGACCCGTCCAGTTCTCCGGTTTTTAACAGATTGGTTCTTGTTTCAACATTTGTAACAATTTTCATATGGATCTCATCCAGATGAATGTTATCGTTATTCCAATAGTTTTCGTTTCTGGAAAGCTTGAAATAATCTCTGTGCTTCCATTCATCCACTTTCCACGGACCGTTAGAGTTCAAGCCGCCCGCTTCAAGACAGTAATTCTCTGCTTCCGTATGCTTTTGATAAAAAGCTTCATTCACAGGATTGTAAATGGGCATTGCAACAACACCGGGATAAAAAGGAGCAGGTATTTTTAAAGATATGGTAATGTTTTGATTATCTGCTTTAATCCCTACGTCATTCCACAATGCAGCTTTCCTGCCGTTGAAATCTTCCTTTTCACTATCGGTCATAGCGTCTATTCTACCATCTATTTGCGTTTGAATTTCTTTTTTCTTGTCTTCATTATCCTCATCTTTTAAGCTGTCTGTCAAGGTTTTGAAATCTCCATCCACTTCCGCTAAATAGGACTCCGGAGTTAAATCCGCATACTCTTCGGCCCCTTTAATAAAATTCGTTAAGAGATACAAATATACGGGACTGGTGTCCAAAGCCAGTTTCCAGGCAAACAGGAAATCATCTGTGGTTACCGGTGTTCCGTCAACCCACTTTGCATCATCTCTTAATACAAAAGTCCAGCTGTTGCTTTCTTTGTCATGGGTCCACTCTTTTGCTACCCCAGGTATGACTTCTCCTTCTTCTTTTCCTCTGCGAACCAAGCCTTCTATGAACATATTGGCCATAACCATATCAGGGTTACCGGTCAATTTCTGGGAGTCCAGCGTTTGAGGTTCTCCCGGCAAATAATAATTCACGACCTTCGGACCGGTATAACCACCTGCGTTATCGTTGTTGTTCTGGCAGCCTACAAAGGATACCATGCTGAAAATCATCAAAGCTGCAAGCACCAAAGACAACACCTTAAAATTTTTCATACATTCATTCCCCTCTCTGACTCTTGATAAAATTTTACATCAAATACAATATACGCCTCGCAATCTTTCAGCTACCCGGGTTTTACACTATTACGAAACATATATTGGGTTCATTCAACGCAAAAGGTCACTTCTAACTTATTTTTTGCGCTCAATGAATCTATGATTAATGCCATATTAAAAGGCAAAAATCGTAAAAATCATTCTCGGGTCATTCCACCCTTTTATCGCAAGACCCTGTTGACAATATTTGAAACATGAAGCTTTTTTCACCATAAACAAAAAAACATGTATATTTACTAAATATACATCCTCGTACATCTCAAGACTAAAGCAGTATTCTGTCTTCCTACCATATGTATTGTAATTATATAGCAAAAATCCCCAAAATTTATAATTCTTTTCTATATGCTGTGAGATTTCTTTATAAGGTATCTTATCATATTTATTGCAACTTAACAATAATTTTCATGCAATTGTATAAATATTCATTTGTGACCGCCGCCCTTTATACCCCAGATGTAGTGAGCGGGTAGGGGATGGCGGATGGTGGGTGATAAGCGCGGAAGCGTTTGCATAGACGTCTTTGCCGCTTCCCGGGATTGATGCATGCAGTCATCCTGTTTCTTTTGTTTTCGACTGCCAACTCGAATCTCAGATTCCGGACTATTGCATATTTTCTTCAATCATAGCAAGCAGCTCTTCACCGCTGGTACCGCCGAAAGCCGTCAGGCGCTTCAGTTGTTTTAGGCCCTCTTTTCGGGTGTTGACGCCCTGATCTCCAACGATGACCTGTATCTTATAACCGGCCTTTTCCGCCAGCTCCTGCAAGTCGCTGTTATATAATCCGTAAGGATAGGCAAAAACCTCGCAGGGCTTTTGCAGCTCTTTCCGTATTAAATATCTGGAACGTCTTAATTCCAATTGGGCACGTCCTATTTCAACCTTTGTCATATCAGGATGCAGATCCGAATGACTCTGAATATCTATCACGCCGCTTTGCTGCATTTCCCTTGCTTCTTCCCAGGTAAAATGGGGATAGGTAACCTCATCCACGGCGCCCATACGTCCTGTCAGTACAAATATTGTTGCTTTCATATTATATTTTTTCAAGACCGGATATGCATACTCGTAATTGCTGCTGTAACCGTCGTCAAAAGTGAGGATAATGGGATTGTCCGGCAGCTCTTGCCCTCTTGTCACATAGTCGTTATACTGTTGAAACGTAATCGTATGATATCCCGCTTGGTCCAGTGACAGCATATGGGTTTCAAATTCCTTCGGGCTTATCTGTACGGAACTCTGGCTGGTACAGTAGTTATCCATGATGTTATGATATACCAAAATGGGTACTTTGCATTCGCTCTTTACATCCTCGGATTCGTTCTCATCGCATATTTCACCGGCCGCTTCTTCACTACTTGATTGTGTATCAACCGCATGCACATGAATAACGGACAAAATCATTGACAGTATGATAATCCATACACCGATTGCTTTTTTAAACATTTTATTCCCCTTATCCTTTTCAGCTTTGTCATTCGCAGCTTGTAATCTAATGCGCTGTGCCGGTTAAATAGCAATTTAAGGGCTGAAATGCCAAGGCTGAAAACCGTTCAAGGTACAAAGCCTTGGCATAAATCCTGCGCATATTTCCTATATTATACTATATCCTATCCGTCACTGTAAACCATATTATTTTTCACGGGTGTATTTAGTGGAGGTGAAGAAATTTATGGAAAGGCTTAGAGCCTGTTAGTGCCGCAAAGGGAGGAAGTCGGAATATAACCGAACAGGAACACAAAATAATCAGCGACAAGGTGTCGCAAACGGTGAACGGTTCATTCTTAACTCTCATCGCTCAGCCCTCAACTACTTTTCAGCTTCGGAATACCTGTTGCCGGAGTCCGATTATATTTCCAACTTTACTGTTTATTATCTATTATATGCGGGCTTATTTTCACACAGCAAAAAGCACAGAAATAAATCC
>JAKSBV010000060.1 GCA_022360955.1 Bacillota bacterium | reverse complement strand
GTGTTTATCAGCATTTTCTATTCTATCATTTTAGACGTAAGATTGCAATCAATGTTATGTTTTGCCTATGTTTTGAGTTTCCCCATTTTTAATAAAGACAATAATGCTGATCATGAATACCAAAGTTCTTAAATATATCCAAAAACTTCTTTGCCCTCTGTACCTGTAAACTCTATAGTATATGTTCCTTTGTATTGCTTGGTGAGTTTCAGTATATTATAACAGGCCCAAGCATTAAGATAGACAGAATAAAAAAAATAGGTTAGAATATGCTTATGGAAAAAATAAGAAAATTTACACCGAAAAAATGACACTAAATGTGTTAACAAAAGAGAAGAGAGAATCCAACTTAAGTTTTTTGTATTCACGAAAGGAGGGGACTATAGCACATAGAGCAGATATTGAATCATTCAATAGTTATTCTAATAAAATGATATGGAGGATTAGTATATTGAATAAAAAACGATTAATATTAATTGCTGTAATACTTATACTAATGCTTGCATTCTTTTTTAAGTATGAAAGTCAATTAGTGTTTATTAAGTATTTACCATCAACAGTAAGTCAATCTATGAATTTTATGATTGATGAATATTCAGTCTGTATACCATTGCATAAAGGTACATATATAAAAGATTTTGATATTGGTTTGAAACCTTCTATAAAATATTTTAGTCCGACAAGCAAAAAAGAAATAATTTCCTTCTATGACGATATGATTGAACATGTTATGAAAGAAGAAAATTATATTTCAAATGAAACTGGGAATATATGTATATATTTTAATGAAGATAATAATAAGTATGTGCTTGTACCACTAAAATATAATATAATAAATGAAGATAAATTCATAAGACAAGTACTGGTTACTTTAATAGACAAGAAGGAAATAACACAAATGATAGATAGAGTTAATTTGATACGGAAATAATATATAGAATATGTTTATTTGCAGTAATATTATTGAAAGAGGAGAAAGCGGAGAAGTGTTGAAGGTGATAATCAAGAATGTCAAAATTTACATGACATAAGATCAATACAATCAGCCATAATAAATAGCGAAGGGTTCATGGTGGTCGAGCCAAGATCATTATAGGGTTTTTGGTAAGGCTCTATAATGGTCGGCCAAAGGTTAATATCAGGTTTGAACGGGCTTGGTATTAGCCGGAGGGAAGAGTATT
>JAKSBV010000426.1 GCA_022360955.1 Bacillota bacterium | reverse complement strand
AAACTGGGTCGGCATCATTCACCTCGTTTGACTGGGAAACACTCCTTTATGTTGGAGATTTTCCTTCGGAAAACTCTTGAATGATGCTTTTTTATGCGTAACTAGTGCATTAATAGCCTCAATCTCCTCAGTGTATTTCAAGTGGATAGTTAGATTTCCACCTTTCCCTACACACACCTTGTCGATTAGTGTTAACATAACATCAGTGTTTAGTTTAGTCAAGGTTTGATAAGCTTCTAGCCTCTCTTTTAGCAGAGTAATACTGTACTTTTTGCTATCTATCTTGTCCTTATCCTCAAACAGCTCAGTCAATCTCTTATTGAGAGCCTTTTCCTGTATGTCAAATGAACTTGAATGTTGTTTTTGATAGATTATCACCAACGTCATAGTTTATTTTTATACACTTTCAAGAGAGATCTGGAAACCCCTCTCAAACCACTTACCACCTTACTTTAAACCCTTAAACACTTACTTTACAGTGAAGTAAAAATAGCCTTTAGAATCCTGAGTTAAGTATACTGCTGAATATATTTTGTCATATACTCTATCTCCAGCAAGTGTCAACGAGTCTTCAATATAGTACACCTCATTGGTGTCCAGATTAAAGGTTATAAGACAATCATCACCTCTGCCATTAATTATTAATGTATTATCAATCATTTCAAATGAAAAAATATATGTCGGAATATCTCCTAAGACAAGTTTTTCTAACTCATCTTTTTTCACATCAATCACATACATTTCATCAGAACTTTCATTCCACACAATATAATCTTCATTTGCAATTAGATTTTTTATATCCAAAACCTGATTACCAATATCGAACTCCTTTACGCTTTGAGTCGACAAGTTCATTACAAAAATCTTATATTCACCTTCTTTAAGCTTGATATATACTATACAATCATCTTTAACATTAGGCTTCCTATAGGGCGAGGTTACAAACACAGAATTAATTCTATCCACTGTCATTTCAAGCATATCAAATATTACATAGTTCCAAACTTCATCGCCAGACTCACTTACTCCTACTTCATACCACAGTAAGTATCTATCATTTCCCTTTAATCGATATCCTAAATACGGCTGTTCATAGCGACTATAGCTATAGACAACTCCTTCTTCCCCAGACGAAAGGTTGTAAAAGCAAAACTCAAATCCTTCTGGAGACGTAACTTGATAAACCAAATAATCGTTTATTTTTACCAGCTCATTCACCCATACTTTACTATCTTCTTTCTCTATTCTACACAAAAACTCAACATCATTATTCTCAATATCATATATCATTAAATCTGAATAATCACCAAACTTCGCCTCAAGTCCAGTATAGTTTAAAATGAAAAATATATAGCTATCTGTAACAACGTGATCAGAAAAGTCAATAGTTAGATCCTCACTTACTTCAATAAAATCCTCTACAACAACAAGCTCATAATCTAAACATCTATCATTCTTGTTGTCATCATCATTTAGAAAGTTATCACTAACCGTAGACTCATCACCAGACATAATAGCATACACAATAAAGACACAAATTAAAATCACTAAAACAATTCTTATCTTTTTCATCTAAATATATAACCCTCCTTCGTTTATTCTATCACACCAGTAAACACGTAGAAACCAGTATAACGTAAGACAAGTAAATTTATAGCAAAACTGTGAGATTTCCAGTAAATCGACCTATCTATAAAAACAGCTCTTCTTATAGCAAAATTGATGTTCTATAATAATTTAAAAAAATAGACTAGGGTGCATTAGCAACCTAGTCTATCTTTTAATATTTTAATTGGCATGAACAAAGCGTTTCTGTGCATACTGCATTGCTTTATGAACATTTTCAAGTGGCTCAGTATGTTTACCAAAATAACTATTGTTATAATGAGGATCAACAAGTCTGGTAGCACCATCTACTATATTTATTGACTCCACACACATGAAATGATTGTAGTTAACACCATCATAATAGCTCAAATGCTTAGTATGAAACAATGGGGACGGTTCTTTTTGTTGCAAATACAACGTTTT